>JAJDZE010000101.1 GCA_022824805.1 Acidimicrobiia bacterium
CGCCGCCTGCACAGGCGACGACGACGCCACCACCGCCAGCACACCCGCCAACAACGCCGTCGCCACCAGCGACCGCAAACCCACATGCCGCCTCGGGCGCCTCACAGCAGCGCTCCGACACGCGAAACGTCACAAACGCAACCTACAACGGGGGGGGGGGGGGGGCTAGCTCAGTACTCATCCGGCGCTCCGATCCACAAGACAACCGTGCACGGGATGGTACCCCAACCACCCGCACTGTCAACAGCAATGTTCAGCGACGAAGCCGCCGCAGTCCCCAACAGCGTCGCGGCTGTCTACGGCTGTTGGGCAGGCAGCGACTCGACGCCCAGGGTCGGCTCGATGCGCGCCAGACGCTCGGTGTGACCGAGCAAGATCGCGTTGACCTCCCCGATCTCGGCGTGCAGGTCGTCGCGCAGAGTGTTGCAGCCCACCACCGCCGGCCCGGGCACACCAGCGGTCAGCGCCGCGCACGGCGTGCTCAGCACCGGCACCAGCAGCGACCGCCGCTCAGCAACCCGCTTCGCTGCTTCGAGAGCAGCAAGCATGGATCGACGAGGTCCGGGAGTAGGGCCAGACTATCAAGGCGGTGTCCACGAGTCGAAGGTGCGTCAACAAGTACGCAAGGTATGTCACGATGCGGGTGTGGGTCGTCGCATCGATCTTGATGAGCGAGCATGTCGATGTCACAGGGCCCTGAGACAATCGCATGCCCCACGTCGATGGCGTCGCCAGAGAAGTCTGAGGTAGGGAGATTCATGACCACGATGACTGCTGCGTCTGTCGATCTGGCCAGAGAATTCGATGACCTTCACCAGCTGCTGTACATGCGCGGAGGCATTCGTCCCTCGAACGCGGCGGTCGATGAGCTCACAAAGCTGCTCCTGCTGAAGATCGCAGCTGAGCGTGAGCCTGATGCCGTCATTGTCGGCTTGGGAGAGCTGGGATCGGTTGTGAGCGACATCCGGCTCGGCAAACGCGAGAGCGTCCAGTTGGGCAAGGCCGCGTTCCGGGCGGCCAATTGCCTGCCTTCCCTTGGCGCACGCTTGCCAGACGGCGGGGTTCAGACTGTTTGGCCCCCCGATGAGCCCCTGCGAGTCTCAAGGTCAGATGTGCTCTCGGAGGCCTTGCGCATTCTTGAGGGCATCGAGTTTGGTGCTGCCGGGGCGTACGACCCCTTGGGCACGGCATTCGACGTTTTTCTTCGTGGGAAGTACGAGCACGCGGGAGGCCTCGGTACCTACCTCACTCCGGAAGGCGTCGTGGACCTCATGGTGAACGTTGGCTTCGAGCTTCTCGAGGCTTCTGAACTCGAGATTGCAGGTTCGAACCTCATGGGAGACCCTTGCTGTGGCAGCGGTCGTTTTCTCGTTGGCCTTCTCGCCGAGGCGCGGAGGCGCCGGGTCGACGAGCGTTGGCTCGACAACGGCCACCTGCTGTTCGGGGCCGACCAGTCGGCGTCATCGGTAGCCATGGCACGTGTCAATCTCTTGGCCGCCGGTGTGCGTGCACCAGAGGTGTTCGTCGTCGAAGACTCCATCACTGACCGGCAGGTATCGCAGCGGCGCGGCCGATTCTCGTTGATCCTGACGAATCCGCCGTTTGGCGACAAGAAATACGACTCGGCGGAGGGAATCCAGCGGGCTGCCGACGTGTTCCCGGCATTGGCGGGCTCTTGCCGGGTCGACCCCGCACTCGCATTTGTGGCCCGTTGCATCGAGCTGCTCGCGCCGGGTGGCATCGCGGGCATCGTCCTGCCCGACGGTGTCGCAGATGGCCGGGCGATGCGCAAGCTCCTCCTCAAAGAGGCACGACTCGATCTGCCGGTCGGCATCGAGGGGGTCGTCAGTCTTCCGCCAGCTACGTTCGCTCCTGCCGGAACCACCGCCAAGACCAGCGTCATCTTTCTCCGGAAGTCGGCGCCGGCGCCGCAGAAGTGCGTGTTTCTTGCGCGCGCTGACCACGTCGGTTTCGTCATGAGCAAGGGCTCACCGGCATGTGATCCGAAGGGTGACGATCTCCCGAGGCTCGCCGATGACATTCGGCGCCTGATCTCAGAACCGCGTTCGTGGCACCCATCAGAGCGGCTGGCTCGAAGGCGGTTCGCCGAGTTGACCAGCCTCGACGCTTCGACCCTCGACGAGGCGGCGGAAGCGGCCAGGGTGTCGCTCAAGAACGCCGGGGGCATCGAAGCTCGGGCGATCCTTCGCTTTGGCGGCAAACGTCGTGCGCACGTCGCTGGCGATCAGCCGTTCGTCTCGGTCCTTCATGTCAACGAACTCGGTGCAGTCGACTGGCATCTTGCCGGCGAGCATCGGCCAGTGACTCCCGGACAACTCGCAGAACCCGGCGACGTACTCGTTTCGTTGCTCAACCCGCGCAAATTCCGCGCCGCAGTTGTCCCCGAAAGCGCTGGGCGAATTCAATGCTCAGCAGAATTCGGGGTGTATCGCCCAGACATTGACCCGTACGCAACGTTGGTGCTGCTCCAGCATCCGCTCGTTCGTCGGCAGATCGCTCCGCTGGGTCGGGGCACATCGAGTTCGCGCCGCAGAATCGACGCAACCGATGTGCTCTCGCTCATGCTGCCGCCTTTCGACGATTCGTGGGTTGGACAGGCAGGCGAGGCTGCGCGAGATCACCTTGAAGGCATCGCCAGAGCCACCGACGGCTTGCGAAACCTCTATGCGGACCTATGCCGCCATCGCCCTCCCGAAGAATGAGGAGGAGAGATCCAGCAAGTCTCTGGCCTCGCTTGCGGCACCATCGACAGTGACTACGCCGCTGAGCATCTACCCGGCGTTGAGTCCCAGTGCTCCACTTCGAGGTAATCCACGCCTCTGATGTCCAACTGTCTGGCTCGGAACGCGAGCGGCAGAGCGATGTTGCCGCTCTGGTTCGTGGCGACATCGGAATCTGACCAGCAGGGCGGATGCAGCTGGAAATTGCCCGATGTCTGCTTTTCCGCCCATGTTCGCACCACGCGGCAGAAGACCTCGTCTTGTGGAGGCTCGACAATCCACACGCGGACCCGTACCGGAAAGTCCTCGCCCTTGTCGGGCGTGTCGAACAGACCGAAATAGATCGCCGGGTTGCTGAGGTAGGCCTCGACGGCCAACGCAGTGTTCAGCTTGTTGTTCCAGCGCGGCTTGTCGACCCCGCCGAGCGTGCTAGCGATCTTGATCTCGGACCCGTCGGCGAGATCTGCTCCCTTGCCCCTGCTGCCCCTGCCCCGTCCCGGAATGCCCGAAACCAGGCTCACGAGATGTTGACCGAGGTAGCCCGAGTCGATCTGTGCCGACTGGCCTGTGATGTGTTGCCAGCGCACCAGCTGACGGTATTGGCCAATCACGGCGTCCTCGATGAACGACTTGGCGAGGCCGCCGCGAGTTTGTTCGTCCAAGTCCGCCACGGACGGTTGAAGATCCACGGCGCGAAGCTAGGAGACTGCTGATTTATTGGCCGGATTTCCGCGTGTGGGTGGGGTGCGCGCGGGATGATGTGGGCATGCAGGGCACTGTTGGGTCGGATCGGGTGTTGTTGGACGCGGCGGCGGTGTGCGGGCATCTGCTGGTGCCG
>JAJDZE010000022.1 GCA_022824805.1 Acidimicrobiia bacterium
GGGCTCGAGCTCAGCGAGGCGGCGGGCGTCGATCAGCTCTGCGGCCACGCCGTTGCTGGCCGCACGCTCGCCGAGCGCTGCCAGCCGCTCCCGCTCGGGGCTGTCCACCGCCACGATGACTTTGCCGCACACCTCGTGCGCAATGCCCCGCTGCCGGCAGAACTCGACCATCGAGCTGCGCCCGGCGACCGCCAGCGAAGCCTTGGCCGATCCCGGCCGGTAATACACGCCTGAGTGCAGCACTCCGGAGTTGCGACCGGTCTGGTGCAGCACCGGCCGCTCCTCGGCCTCACAGATCACCACCCGGCGGCCCGGATGGTCAGCCAGATACCTGTGCGCTGTGGCCAAGCCGATGATGCCCGCCCCCACCACAACCAGATCGGCACATGCCGACGAAGTCGAAGCGCTGATCACCGGAGCGAAGCTACCGGGCAGGCCTAATCGGAAGGCCCATCTCTCCGCGCATCCTCTAGGGTCGGCGGCGATGAATGACAATCGCAGGTTCCGCAGCGATCGAGGTCGCGTCGGCGGTCCGGATCTCAGCCGTCAGGCGCCCGATCGCAACCTGGCACTCGAGCTCGTGCGCACCACCGAGGCAGCGGCAATGGCCGCCTCACGCTGGATGGGCCGCGGCGACAAGGACGGCGCTGACGGCGCCGCGGTAGGCGCCATGCGAGTGGTGCTGTCGACCGTGCCCATGGACGGCATCGTCGTGATCGGCGAGGGCGAGAAGGACGAAGCGCCGATGCTGTTCAACGGCGAGCTGATCGGCGACGGCACCGGGGCGCTGACCGATGTCGCGGTAGACCCGATCGACGGCACCACGCTGACGTCGCTCGGACGGGGCAATGCCATCGCGGTGATTGCCGTCTCGCCGCGGGGCACCATGCTGGATCCCGGCCCGTGCGTCTACATGGAAAAGATCGCCGTCGGTCCCGACGCCAAAGGCGTGGTGGACCTGAACCGGTCGCCTGCGGAGAACCTGCGAGCCATCGCGGAGGCCACCGGGCAGGGCTTGCGCGACCTCACCGCTGTGGTGCTCGACCGCGACCGCCATTCCGAGCTGATCGGGGAGATCCGCGAAACCGGCGCTCGCATCAGGCTCATCCCCGACGGCGATGTGGCCGGTGCCATCTCCGCAGCTGCGAGCGACTCGACTGACGTGCTGTTCGGCATCGGCGGCACGCCCGAAGGCATCATCTCGGCAGCGGCGCTGAAGTGTCTCGGCGGCGAGCTGCAGGGTCGGCTGTGGCCCCGCAACGACCATGAGCGCCAAGCTGCGGTCGCCGCCGGCTACGACCTCGACCGGGTGCTGCACATCGACGATCTCGTCCAGTCCGACGACGTCTTCTTTGCAGCCACCGGCATCACCGACGGCGAGTTGCTGCACGGCGTGAAATTCTCGGCGCATCGCGCCACCACTGACTCGCTCGTGATGCGCTCCCGCAGCGGCACGGTGCGCCACATCCAGGCCACACACGACATCGACAAGCTCAGCGCCTTCGCCGCGGTGGACTTCACCTGAGCCATGGCTGAGATCCAGAATCACAACTCCGTCAACGAGCTCGAAGAAGGCACAGTCGCCCGCATCGACTTCGGCAAAGTGGCTCAGATCGGCCGCGACGGCCACCAGGTCGTGCCCGTGGTGCTGCAGGACGCCGACAGCGGCGACGTGCTGTTCATCGGCTATGCCAACGAGGAAGCGCTGCGGCTCACGTTCGAGCGACGCAGCGCTGTGCTCTATTCCACGTCGCGCAACGAGATCTGGCACAAGGGTGCCACCTCGGGCGACACGCTCTCGCTGGTCGAGGTGCGTGTGAACTGCGAGCAGAACTCGCTGCTGTACCGGGTGCGGCGCGACGGGGGCGGCGCGTGCCACACCCGCGACGCCAGCGGCAACTCCCGCCCCGGCTGCTACTACCGAGCCGTCGACAGCCCCACCGATCTGCGACACCTCCGAGGCTGATCCAGCGAGTGCCGCTATTCGCCGAAGTCCTCCGGCATCAGCACGAACTCGGGGTAGGCCTCGATGCCGAGTTCGCCCGAGTCCTGGCCAAGCTGCTCCACTGTCTTGGAGACTCGCAACCCCAGCACGAGGTCGAGCAGCTTCCAGACGATGAACGATGCGATGAACACGAAGGCGCCGACAGAGACGATGCCGAGCAACTGAATGTGGAGCTGAGCGCCCGCCGCGATCGCGGTTGCCAGCGTTCCCCAGATGCCGCAGACGAGGTGCGCCGGGATGGCGCCGACCACGTCGTCCACCTTGATCAGCTCGAGGCCCTTGATGGCGGCGGTGCAGATCACGCCGCCGACAGCGCCGATGATGATCGCCCACCAATGCTCGGTGATGTGGGGCCCCGCAGTGATCGACACCAGGCCGGCAATGGCGCCGTTGAGCCCCGCGAACAAGTCGATGCGGCCGAGCAGCGAGCGGGAGACCGCCAGCGCTGCGACCACGCCTGCGGCTGCGGCCAGATTGGTGTTGACCAGCACGTTGCTCATCGCGACTGCGTCGACCACGCTGCCGAGCGCTAGCTGCGATCCGCCGTTGAAGCCGAACCAGCCGAGCCACAGGATGAACACGCCCAGCGTCACAATCAGCACGTTCGACGGCGGCGTCGGTCGCACCGAGCCGTCCTTGCGGAACTTGCCGAGCCTCGGACCCACCACCAGCACTCCGGCCAGAGCCGCCCAGCCCCCGGTGCTGTGCACGATCGTCGAGCCCGCGAAGTCCTGGAAGCCCTGCTGGTACAGCCAGCCGCCGCCCCAAGTCCACGCCCCCACGATCGGGTAGATGATGGCAGTGAGAATCAGCGTGAACGCGAAGAACGACCACATCTTGATGCGCTCGGCGATTGCGCCGGAGACCACCGACGCCGCGGTCGCCACGAAGACCATCTGGAAGAACCAGTCCGACATGACCGAGTAGCCGCTGGCGGCAACCGCCGCCTCGGCAGCGGCATCGCCGTCCAGCAAGGCCAGTTCGTCGCCGCTCGGCCCATACAGGAACGTGAATGAACCCCAGAGGTCGCCGACATCGACGTACATGAGGTTGTAGCCGAGGAGATAGAACGCGAGACCGGCAATCGAGTAGATGCCGATGTTCTTCAGGCAGATCATCGACGCGTTCTTGGTTCGGACGGCGCCGGCCTCGAGCATGGTGAAGCCGGCGGCCATCCACATGATCAGGGCGCCCCACACCAAGAACATGAAGGTGTTGAGGATGAACTGGCCAGAGGGCTCGATCACGAGAGGTCCTTTCCGGGCTGCGACAGGACGCTCACATGTTTGCAGGCACCATGCGGGCGCCACGACACTCGCGGGCCGAACGGTCAAGCCGCGATCAGCGGCGACGCCTGTTGGCTGAGGAAGGTACGGCGACCGCGCTCAGGCGGCGCCGGCAACTGCGATGCGCGTCTCGGCCCAAGCCAGGGCGGCCTTGGCGTCGTCATCGTCGTCGTCGGCCGCGACTGCGGCTTGGGCAGCTTCGAGGTCGGCCTGTGCAGCAGCGACGTCGATCTCGTCGGCTGCGTAGGCAGCATCGCTGAGGATGGTCACGACGTTGTTGCTGACTTCGACGAAGCCGCGGTTGAGCGCCAGCGTCACGATGCCGTCGGATGCCCAGAGCTGGGTCTGCCCGATGTCGAGTGCGCCGATGAAGGCGGCGTGGTGGTCGAGGAAGGCGATGTCGCCGTCGACCGTGCGCGTCACCACTTGGCTGCACTCGCCGCTGAACAGCACGGCCTCCGGCGAGACGAGCTCAACCTGCATCAGTGACGCCTGACCGTGCTGCGCTGCTGTGGCGCATCGTCGGACTCAACAGCCTTCGCCGGCGCCGCTCAGGCCCCGGCCTGGGCGAGGTCGCGGGCCTTGGCCATCGCCGACTCGGCGTTGCCGACATTGAGGAACGCCTGCTCGGGCAGGTCGTCGAGATCGCCGTTGCACAGCATCTCGAACGACTCGATGGTCTCTGCGACCGGCACGAAGATGCCCGGCAGGCCGGTGAAGACCTCGGCCACGAAGAACGGCTGGCTCAGGAAGCGCTGGATCTTGCGGGCCCGGTCGACCGTGATGCGATCTTCCTCGGACAGTTCGTCGAGGCCCAGAATGGCGATGATGTCCTGCAGTTCCTTGTAACGCTGCAGGATCTCCTGGGTGCGCCGCGCCACGTTGTAATGCCGGTCGCCCACCACCTCGGGGCTGAGGATGGTGGAGGTGGATGCCAGCGGGTCCACCGCCGGGTAGATGCCCAGCGAGGCGATCTGCCGGCTCAGCTCGGTGGTGGCATCGAGGTGGGTGAAGGTGGTGAACGGCGCCGGGTCGGTGTAGTCGTCGGCGGGCACGTACACGGCCTGCAGCGACGTGATCGAGTGGCCTGATGTCGAGGTGATGCGCTCCTGCAGCTCGCCCATCTCGTCGGCCAGGTTGGGTTGGTAGCCCACCGCCGAGGGCATGCGGCCCAGCAGGGTCGACACCTCCGAGCCTGCCTGCACGAAACGGAAGATGTTGTCGACGAACAGCAGCACCTCCTGGCCCTGCACGTCGCGGAAGTACTCGGCCATCGTGAGCGCCGACAGCGCCACTCGCAGCCGGACGCCCGGCGGCTCGTCCATCTGCCCGAAGACCAGCGCCGTTTTCTCGAGCACACCGGATTCCTCCATCTCGAGATAGAGGTCGGTGCCTTCGCGGGTGCGCCCCCCCACCCCGGCAAACACCGACACACCGCCGTGCTGAGAGGCGACGCGGTTGATCATCTCGGTGATGAGTACCGTCTTGCCCACGCCGGCGCCGCCGAACAGGCCGATCTTGCCGCCCTCCACGTAGGGCTCGAGCAGGTCGATGACCTTGATGCCCGACTCGAACATCGTGGCCTTGGGCTCGAGGGTGTCGAACGCGGGTGCCGGGCGG
>JAJDZE010000058.1 GCA_022824805.1 Acidimicrobiia bacterium
CGACGACGGCCGGATCGTCACCGGCTGCAACGTCGAGAATGCGTCCTACGGGCTCACGCTCTGCGCCGAGTGCGGCATGGTCAGCGACCTGCATCGCAGCGGGGGAGGGCGCTTGGTCGCCGTGACCGTCACCGACGCCGACGGCGAACTGCTTGCGCCGTGCGGCCGGTGCCGGCAGCTGCTGCTCGAGGCAGGCGGTCCCGAATGCGCGGTGAACGAGCGCACCACCGTCGCTGAGCTGCTGCCAGGCGCATTCGAGTTCCCGCTGCCGAGCTAACCGCCCGACCGCACCGGCTGGCGCCCTGACCCGGTCTCTCGCTGCGCACTCTTGGGGGAGGCGCTTCCGTGCTCATGGAGACGCGGTCGCCGGCGGTTTCAGTGAGCTGCGAGGTGCTCGTGGATCGCGGTCGCGCAATCGTCCGGGCGTTCGAGGTGTGCAGCGTGGCCCGCGCCGGCGAGGACGACCAGCTTGCTGGCGGGCAGCAGGTCGTGCATACGGCGGCCGATCTCGACGAACTTGGCGTCCAGCTCGCCGCACACGACCAGCGCCGGAATGTCGAGGCCTGCCAAGCGGTCCCACAGCGGCGTCATGGCGCCCGTTCCGCCGGCCCGCAGCGAGTTCGCCAGCCCGGTGGGATCGCAGCGCAGGCGTTGATCGACAGACGCCTGCCAGGCCATGGGGCCGAGACTCCCCCGCAGCGAGTCCCACATCGGCAGGTCCGTCCACTCGTCGACGAAGCGGGCTAGTCCGTGCTCACCGATCCGGTCGGCGAGCGCCTCGTCTGCCCGGCGACGCTGTGCCCGCTGCGGGGCATCCGCGATCCCGGCGGTCGCACTGATGAGCGTGAGCGAGCGGCACGCACGCGGGTGCGCCGCGGCGAGTGCCAGGGCTACCCGACCGCCCATGGAGTAGCCGATGACGTGGCAGGGCCAGTCGGGAATCCCAGCCGCCAGCAGACCGACCGCGTCCGCCATGGCCTCGACGCTGTAGGGCGCGAGGTCAGCCGGGGAGGGGCTGCGGCCGTGGCCGACGAGGTCGACGGCGATGCGCCGCCAGCCGTGGAGCCGCTCCGCCAGCGGGGCCATCGCCTCCGCACTGCCGGTGAATCCGTGAAGGACGATCACCGGCTCGCCGCTGCCCGTCACGGCGGCCGAGAGCTGCACGCTTCGGTGCTCGCTCATGACAGCACGATGTGCGTCACAGCGCCGCCTGCGAACCCGCAAGCTGCGTCGGACTGGCGGCGGTCGATGCTCGGTGCTGGGGCAGCGGCTGCACAAGCGGCTGCGAACTCGGCGTCTGCGCCGGGTTGGCGGGCCTGTTGACTCGGCGTCAAGGTTCTGCGGTCTCGCTGCCGGAAACCGCTGCCTCGGTGGCGGCCGCGATGCGCCGGTGCTGATCTCGGTTCGCGTCGGCGTCGATGTCGATGGTGATGACGCGCACGCCCTGGCGCGGCCCGGGAGCGGCCAGCAGCGCGTGCAGCTCGTCGCACGAACCGATGTGATGGTGCTCGAAGCCCATGGCCGCGGCCAGCCCGCTTGCGAGCTGCGAGCTGCTGCGCCCGGGAGGTGTCGTCAGCAGGCGGTCGAACGCCTCGGGGTCGACGACTCCGTGGGCGGGCAGGAACGAGAAGATCGTGCCGCCGCCGTTGTCCACGACCACCACGGTGAGATCCAGATCGTCAGACCCACCATGGGTGGCTGGCACAGCGTCGAACGCTCCCACGAGCCCGCCAAGATCGTGACGGAACGCCAGGTCGCCGACCAGCACCGTCGTGGGGGTGCCTGAAGCAGCCACGCCGGCCGCGGCGGAGATCACGCCGTCGATGCCGCTCGCACCTCGGCTGGCGTGCACCGCTAGCAGTTCGGCACGGGCTCGCAAGTGCGAGTCGACATCGCGCACCGGCATCGAGTTCGACACATACAGCGCGTGACTCGCCGGAAGGCTGCGCCCGAGCTGGCGAGCCACACCGGCTTCGAGCAGCGGCTCAGCGTCGAGCACGCCGTCGATGGCGGCGGCGGCACGTGCATCTGCGTCGGCCCACCGCTGTCCCCACCCCGATTCCGGGGACAACAGCGTGCGGGCCGCGCCGGCCATGGCCTCCGGCCCGACAGACAAGTGCAACGAAATGCTGAAGCTCGCATCGGTCCAGGTGCGAGCCGGATCGACGAACGCGAAAGCGGGCCGGTGCCGCTCGATCCACAGCCTCAGCGGTTTGCACGTCGGCGCTCCGCCGATGCGCAGCACCGCGTCCGGCGGCTCGTGGTCGGCCCACTGCGTACGCAGCAGCAGGTCGTGATGATCGACCACCACGACGCCGGGCACCATCCGCCGCAGCTGCGAGCCCGGCTCGGCCAGCAACGGCCAGCCAGAGGCCCGGCAAAACGCCGCCACCGCATCCGTCCACCGATCCCCATCCCACATGGGCCCGGCCACTACCACCCCCCGCTCGCGCCCCCTCGCGAAGTCCACCAGCGCATCCACAGCCCCGGCCGATCCACCAGCCCCCCCGGTGAGACCAGATGTGCGAATAGGGAGGGCAGGGGCCAGGATCTGCGACGTTGCGACCGGTTGGGGGTGAGGAGTCGGTGAAGTGTCGCTTGGATTGTTGGAGAAATGTGGTCGGTGCGAATCTCCCGCTCGCTGGATAGCTGGAGCAGAGCTTGGCCCCTGCCCTCCCGAGACGCCCGGTGAACAAGCAATGCCCAACGGCTCCA
>JAJDZE010000211.1 GCA_022824805.1 Acidimicrobiia bacterium
GGTGGAACACCGACCGCATCCACGGCTATCTCGACGACCAATCACCCGACCAATTCGAGACGGCCTACGCTGCGGCCAGGACCGACCACACAAAGACAGAAAACCAAAACATTCAGCCTGCGCAAAACCCAGGGTGAATCAGTCCTCGCCACATCGGGCTCGAGGCGTCGATACGAAATGGGGCCGCCGCCTGGAGGGATCGACTTGATCTTGGCAACGACCCGTGCCGAGTGACGCATCACGGTTGAGTTCAGCACGACTCGCCCGTCAGGCAGCCGTAGCCGCTCCGACCCTTCTCCTGGTCCGAGCACGGGTAGATCCCGAAGCCGCTCGCTCAGCTTCGTGGTTTCGGGTAACTCGCAATCAGTCGTTGCGCCACCTGGCGCGACGTGGGTTGGCGGGGGTAGCGAAGGCAGCCTTAAGCCAGGCTTCACGCCGACGAAGAAGAGGCGTCGACGGTTCTGCGGAACTCCATAGTCGGACGCGCGCAGAGTGACCGGGTGATCCCACGTCTCATAGCCTGCTTGGCGGAGGGAGCCGGTAATGCGATCGGCATAGCAGATGCCACCTACTAGGCGTACGCCTGGAACGTTCTCGATCATGATGGAGCTGGCGCCAAGCTCCGCCGCGAGCCGGTTCACGTGTCGAAAGAGGAGATTTCGCCGGTCTCCAGCAGATCGTGCGCCGGCAGCCGAGTAACCCTGGCAAGGAGGGCCCGCGATAACGGCCGACGGTGACTGGAGCCCCGGTAGCCATGTTCGGAGCGAATCTCCGCAGACAGTCTCGACATCAGCCTCCAAGACTGGGACTCCCGGATGGTTGAGGCGATATGTCTGCGCGGCATGACGCTCGACTTCTACGGCCACCGCAATCCGGAAGCCGGCCAGTTCGAAGCCCAGCCCCATCGCGCCCGCTCCACCAAACAGATCAACGACCGCTAGTTCACCTGCTGCAGACGCAACTCTGGAACGCCCCGTCTCGCAGAATGACACCAGGGGGCATGACCCACACCGAGGATTGGTGTTCCTGCATACCGCTCTTCCGTGATGTACAAGATTCATGTGCAGACGGACACGAACGGCTTCCGGCACGACCGCTTCGAATCCGTCATGGTCGGGTTTGCTCGACACATCTTCAACGACGCCAAGCCGGTGGAGAATTCGGCGCACATGGGTGTCTACGGCGAAGCGATCTACCCCAAGCGAGTAGGCAAGGATGCAGCGGGCTGACTTCGGGCCGATGCCCGGCAGTCCCTCAAGGAACAACTCGGCATCACTGGTTGCTCGATCTCGGAGGAACTCAAGCGTCAGATCACTTCCATTGCTGCCGTACGGTCCAACTCCCACTTCCTGGTTCGCCCGATCGACCTGCTGAAGCAGAGCCCTCAGCTGCTCGGCCCGCTGGCGTGCAAGACCTGCGGGACGGATGATCTTCTCGATGGTTGATGTACGAGCGCGAGCCAACGCGTTCCAAGTCGGGTAACGCTTTCGCAGATCGCGAAAGACTCGTTGGTAGACGGTCTCCCGCGTCTGGCGTGACAGCAGGATGTAGACGGTCTCCGCTAGAACTTCTGAGAGATTGCCAAGACTGCCGCTTTGATACTGCGCCTCAAGAATCTCATCGACCCGCTGGACAACTCCAAGCGTCGTCGACGCCCCAGCCGAGAGTGGCAAAGCTGGCGAACTCGTCAAGTACTGCCCCCGAGGTCAGCGACCGTGCCGCAGAATAGACGAATCCTCAAGTCAATATCGGGACGCTCGTGAAGGCAGCCAAGGTCCATGGAATGGGGATGCCGACTCCGGTGGCTCAGCTCAGTGTGGGGCTGCAGAGGCCGTCGAGCTCGCTGACGGTGATGCGCTCGCGGTTGTCGTAGGTCACCTCGTTGGCGGGGTCGGGACGCAGCCGGAACTCGCGGAACGTCATCTCCAGCGAGTCGAAGGCGACGATGCGGCCTGACAGCGAATCACCGACGCCGAGGATCAGCTTGATGGTCTCGAGCGCCTGGATCGAGCCCACGATTCCCGGCAGCACGCCGAGCACACCGGCCTCCGCGCACGACGGGGCAAGCTCTGCCGGCGGCGGCTCTGGCAGGTAGTCGCGATAGGTCGGCCCATGCTGGGGGTCGAACACAGTGACCTGGCCCTCGAAGCGGAAGATCGAGCCGTGCACTATGGGAATGCCCAGCTTCACGGACGCATCGTTGAGCAGGTACCGGCTCGGGAAGTTGTCGGCGCCGTCCACGATCACATCCCAGCCCGACAGGATCTCCAGCACATTGTCGGCGCCGAGCCGCGTGTCGTAGGTGACCACATTGACGTCGGGATTCAGCGCAGTCAGGGTTTTCTTGGCCGAGTCGACCTTGCGGTCGCCGACCCGGTCGACGTTGTGGAGAATCTGGCGCTGCAGGTTCGACTCGTCGACCACATCCATGTCGATGATGCCGAGCGTGCCGACACCGGCGGCTGCTAGGTAGAGCGCAGCGGGCGAGCCGAGGCCGCCAGCGCCGAGCATGAGCACCTTGGCGTCGAGCAGCTTGAGCTGCCCGGCCTCGCCCACCTCGGGCAGCAGCAGGTGCCGCTGGTAGCGGTTGCGCTGTTCGGCACCGAGCGAGGCCGGCGTCGACCATGGCCGGCCTTCGTCCTTCCACTGGCCAAAGCCGCCGTCCATGGACACTGAGTTCGGATATCCCAACTCGGCAAGCGTCTTCGCCGCAAAGGCCGAACGCACACCGCCGGCGCAGTAGACGATGATCTCGGCATCGTGATCGGGCAGCCTGTTCTCGATCTGCGCCTCGAGGTGCCCGCGTGGGATGTGGACAGCGCCGGCCAGCGCACCCTGCTCGTACTCGTCGGGCTCGCGCACATCGAGCACCACCGGGGAACGGTCGGCAATCCACTCGGCCGCCGTGGCCGTGGTGATCTCGGTGATCTCCCGCTTGGTTGCTGTCAGCAGTTCACGGAACGAGGGCATCGGGGCCTCCCTGTTCGTCGCCCAGTGCGTGGAACGATGGTGTCGCGTTCGATGACGCCCAGCCCTGTGACCAGGCTCAGGCCCTAAATCCTACTAATCCAGTCGGGTTTTGCTCTGGCTGTGCGGACGGGCGAGCCTTCTCGTTGTCGCACCTGTCGCTCTCCGCTCTTGTTCGCTGCGCTCACGGGCCGCTCGGGCCGCGGCTTCGCCTACCGGCTCAGCCTCCGGCGGTCGCCGCAGATCTGGGGGAGGACCTCGGAGATGGATCGGCGGAGCACCATGTCGGCGAGGTGGTCCATCTCGGTGGGCTCCGCGTTGACGATCACAACACGAGCGCCTGCCGATTTCGCCGCCGGCACCACCGCAGCGATCGGATAGACGGCCAGCGTCGTGCCCACCGCCAGCATCAGGTCGCAATGCTCAGCAGCAATCTGGGCACGCAGCAGATCCCGCGCCACGAGCTGCTGGCCGAAGCTGATCGTGGCGCTCTTGAGAATCCCGCCGCATAGCGGACACGGCGGGTCGTCCTCGCCGAGCCGCACCCGGTCGAGCACCACCCCCATGTCAGCGCGGTAGTCGCACTCCAGGCACGCAACCTCGCGGATGGTGCCGTGCACCTCCACGATCTTGTCGGGATCCGAGCCGGCGTCGTGGTGCAGCCCGTCCACGTTCTGCGTCAGCAGCGACACCAGCTTGCGGCGGCGCTCGAGCTGCACAAGGGCTCGGTGCCCGTCGTTGGGCTCGGCACCCCACGCTCGGTGATCCATGCGCGCGCGCCAGGCCAGCACGCGCACCTCGGGATCGGCCAGGTAGTTCTGCAGCGTCGCCTGCTTCTCGGCAGCGGGGTTCTTGGTCCATACGCCATTGGGGCCGCGGAAGTCCGGGATTCCCGAGTCGGTGGAGATCCCGGCGCCGGTCAGCACCGTGATGGCGCTCGCCTCGTCGATCCATCCCGCCACCGTCCGGACATCGTCATCGGTGTCCGAATTCACATCGGGCCTCGTGTCCGGCTCGGCTGGGCTCATGCCTCTCAGTCTGACTGATCGCGGGGCGCCGGGTTTCACGAGCCTTGTATGATTTAAAATATATTTCGTGTTGTATAAAGATTTTTTGATATACAACACGTAAGCTGCGCACAAACGGCGATCGCCGCCGAACGCGACACAGGCTGCTGAAGGAGACCTCGATGCGAACCGACCACCTGCCGACGACTCCCCCGCCCCTGACTGCCAGCAGCGACGCTGCGGCGGTCGACCTGCAACTCGTCGGCGGCACGGCGACGATGCAGAGCGAGCCGCTGGTCCCGTCAGCCGCAAGCGAGCCGCTGCGTGTCCTGTTGGCGCGGCCGTGGGATGACCCCAGCTTGCGGCGCCGTGGCCACGACCCGCGCTCGGCCTACGTGGAGCGCTTCTGGGTCGCCATCCTGGGCCCGAGCGCCGTCTGGTTTCTGCGTCTGCTCGCACGGGAGTTCGACGAGCTGGCCCCAGGCGAAGATCTGCGACTCGATCTCGACGCCACCGCCCGGCGACTCGGGCTCCAGCACCGCGGCGGCCGCACGAGCAGCTTCATGCGCACAATCGACCGCTGCGCCATGTTCCACCTTGCGCAGTTCGCCGATGACGCCGTGCTGATGGTTCGCCGCCTGCTGCCGCCCGTGCCACGTCGGCTGCACGACCGGATGCCCCAAGAACTGCGCAACGAGGTCGGACGCTGGTCGCGCACCGACGGGCGTGCGGAATTCTCGGTCGGCGAGACGCGCTTGCTCGCGTCGTGCATGTTGATGTTCGGCCACGGCCTGCACGAATCAGCCGAGCGCCTGGTGACGCTGGGGCTCGCGCCCAATGCCGCTAACGAGGCAACCGCATGGGCGTGGGCGCAACGATGCACGCGGCCTGATATGCGCCGCGGCTAGCGCCCGGTCACCAACCGCAGATCAGCTCCACCAGCGTGCGCACACCGAAGCCGGACGCTCCCTTGGACAGCTCGCCCGCATCGGCGTCGGTGCGAACGGGCCCCGCGATGTCGAAGTGCACCCACGGCGTCTCGCCCACGAACTCCGACAGGAACAGGCCGGCGTGAAGCGTGCCCCCGTAACGGTTCTTGCCGATGTTGCGCAGGTCGGCAATCGGCGAGTCGAGCTGCTCGCGGTACTCCGGCGGCAGGGGCAGATGCCAGAGCAGTTCGCCAGCGGCGCCTGCCGCAGCCTCGGCACGCTCGATCGCTGCGGCGTCGTTGCCCATGAGCCCGCCGTACTTGTCGCCGAGCGCCACTATGCAGGCACCCGTCAGCGTGGCGAGGTCGACAACCAAGTCGGGTTCCTCTTCGACCGAGAGCGACAGACCGTCAGCGAGCACGAGCCGGCCCTCGGCGTCGGTGTTCAGCACTTCTACGGTCTTGCCGTTGCGGATGCGCAGCACATCGCCGGGCTTGATGGCCGTGGGTCCGGGCTGGTTGTCGGTGCAGCAGCAGATGCCCGTGACCGCGATATCGGGCGCGAGCCGCACGATCGCGCTCATCGCGCCGATGACCGCGGCAGCGCCGCCCATGTCGATCTTCATCCACTCCATGCCCTCGAAGGTCTTAAGGTTGAGCCCGCCCGTGTCGAACGTGATGCCCTTGCCGACGAGGTGCACAGTGGCGCGCGGCGGCGCGGTCGGCTGCCAGCGCATGCGGATGAGCGCCGGCGGCTCTGTCGAGCCTGCATTGACCCCCAGGAGCCCACCGCATCGCTCCGCCTCGAGTCGCTCGCGGTCCCACACTTCCACCGATGCAGTGCCTGCCGCAGGATCGCCGTCTGCGGAGGCCGCCTCGATGGCCTCGGTTGCGGCATCGGCGAGGCCGCTTGCGGTGAGCGCACCGGCCGGCTGGTTGACAAGGTCGCGGGCCAGGGCAATGCCGCCCGCCACAGCGGCGGCACGGGCGACCGCAGCTGAGGTGTCGGTGCCGTCGGGCGCTGCGAGCACCACGTGTCCGAGTGCGTCGGCATCGGGCGGTTCGCCTTTGTGCTCGTTGAACCCGTAGGAGGCCAGCAGCATGCCTTCGACCGCTGCCGCGAGTGCGACATCGGCACCGAGATCGTCAGCCGCAGCGGCCGCCAGTGCCGAGGTCAGCGAGTCGACCTTCGCTGCCGCCCGCCAGAGGTTCGCCGCCGCCTTGCGGACATCCGCCGCAGTGAGCTCGTCCGAACCGAGCCCGACGGCAATGGGCATGGTGTCCTCAGCAGTGTCGGCGATGCCGGCCATCAGCGCGGTGCTGCCGACGGCGCCATCGAAGCCACTGGCTGCCAGGTAGTTGGGCGTGGCGCCCAGCGTGTCCAGCGCATCGCTGCGCACCGGCCTGTCCACGGCGGCAGTGGACGGCGCAGCAGCGGGGTCGGTCACCACCTCGAAGGCGTCAGTTGAAACAGTCAGCGGCACAGCGTCCTCACTCTGTCGGGGGTGTAACGAGCGGCGGCAAGCGCGGCCCGCACTGCGGTTCTACCCGACGCCGACGCTCAACGCAGCAGATGTCTGTGCTGCGCCGGTCGGGCGTCGTGCTGCGCTTCAGGCTGGGCGCAGGTGCACCACGTCGCCGACCGACACCGAGTGGACCGCTCCGGCATCGTCGGTGATCAGCAACCTGCCTGCAGCATCGAGGTCACTCGCCACACCCTCGAGGCTGCGCGCACCGTTGGCGGGCGCGGCAACCGGGTTGAGCGAACTGGCAGGCCTTCTCGTCGCGCCGCGATCTGTCTCCCGCTCTTGTTCGCTGCGCTCACGGGCCGCTCGGGCCCTGGGTGCGGCATCAAGCGAGACTCGCACGCGATGGCCGAGCGTGGCGGAATTCCGGCGAGCCTCGTCCAGCATGATGGCCGCTCCGGTGCCGTCAGCGGCCCGGCACAGCAGCTCGTAGCGAGCCTCCACACCCTCGAGCACCCGGCGCGCGAGCAGCGTCCGGTCCACCGGAGCTCCCGATTCCAGGTTCAGGCTGGTCGCGACGCCTTCCAGCTCCGCGGGCACCTCCGGCCAGCCGGTGTTGAGGCCCATGCCCACGACCACCGCAGACAGCAGTCCCTGCGTGCTGATGGACTCGGCCAAAATGCCCGCCAGCTTGCGGTCGTGACCAGCCGCACTGCCGCCTGCCCCGTCTCTGCCAGGCTCGTTGCCGCCAGCAGGGCCGCCGCCGGCACCATCAGCGATCACCAGGTCATTGGGCCACTTCAGCCGTGGCCGGACGCCGCTCACCTGCTCGCACGCGTCAGCGGCGGCCAGCCCGACCGCAAGCGTCACCAAGGCCGCTCGGGATGGAGGCAGCGGACCCGGCGGCGGGCGCAGCAGCACCGACATCATGAGCGAGGTGCCCGGCGGCGCCGTCCATCGGCGGCCGCGGCGACCGCGGCCGGCGGTCTGCAGGTCCGCGATCAGCACCATTCCTTCGGGTGCCCCCCGGCGGGCCCGCTCGAGCAGCTCTGTGTTCGTGGAGCCGATCTCATCGTGCCACTCGACATCGGCGAAGCGGGTGCCGGCGACCGACCTGAAGTGCGGTGAGTCGAATCGCCCCGGTTCGTGCTCGGCAGGCACGCAGCGACAGTACCGGTAGCGAACATGAACAGGGAGCAATAGCGTCGCCCATCTATGTTCGGCAAGCTCCTCATCGCCAATCGGGGCGAGATTGCGGTGCGTGTCATCCGGGCGTGCCGCGAGCTGGACATCGCGTCGGTCGCGGTGTACAGCGAACTGGACCGCGACGCCATGCATGTGCGGCTCGCCGACGAGGCGTTCGCCCTCGGCGGCCAGACCGCGGCGGAGAGCTACCTCAACACCGAGGCAATTCTCGATGTCATCGCCCGCTGCGGCGCCGATGCGGTCCACCCCGGCTATGGCTTCTATTCCGAGAACGCCGACTTCGCCCGCGCCATTACCGAGCGGGGCGTCACGTTCGTGGGGCCGCCGCCCGAGGCCATCGAGGTGATGGGCGACAAGATCTCGGCCCGCCTGGCTGCGGAACGTTCCGGCGTCGCCGGCGTGCCCGGCACCACCGAGGTGATTGCCTCCACCGACGAAGTCGCAGCGTTCGGCGATGAGCACGGCTACCCCGTCGCCATCAAGGCGGCGTACGGGGGCGGCGGTCGCGGCATGAAGGTTGTCGGCAGCGCCGACGAGATCGAAGCTGCCCTGGCGTCGGCGCAGCGGGAGGCCGAGGCGTTTTTCGGGCGCGGCGAGTGCTACATGGAGCGCTACCTCACCTGGCCGCGCCACATCGAGATGCAGATCATCGCCGATCACCACGGCAATGCGGTGTGGCTGGGCGAACGCGACTGCTCCGCGCAGCGCCGGCACCAGAAACTGGTGGAGGAGAGCCCCGCGCCCCTGCTCGACGATGCCGTCCGCAAGGCGATGGGCGACGCGGCGGTGGCGGTGGCCCGCGGCTGCAGCTACACGAATGCCGGCACGGTGGAGTTCCTCTACCAGGACGGCGAGTTCTTCTACCTGGAGATGAACACCCGGCTGCAGGTGGAGCACCCGGTCACCGAGATGGTGACCGGCATCGATCTCGTCCGCGAGCAGATCCGGGTGGCCGCTGGCGAGCCGCTGTCGTTCACGCAATCGGAGGTGACCTCGGTCGGCCACGCGATCGAGGCGCGCATCAATGCCGAGGATCCCGCGGGCGGTCGCTTCCTGCCGTCGCCAGGCTCTCTGACATCGCTGGTGGTGCCAGACGGTTTCGGCGTTCGCTGGGACGGGGGCTATGAGGCAGGCGACACGGTCAGCCAGTACTACGACAACCTCATCGGCAAGCTCGTCGTGTGGGGCTCTGATCGCCCGACGGCAATAGGTCGCATGCAGCGGGCCCTCAGCGAATTGAGCGTCGGCGGCGTCGCGACAACTGCGGCGGCGCACGCACGGATCATGGCCTCAGAGGACTTCCAGGCCGGCATCCACAGCACGAAGTGGGTAGAGGAGCGGCTCGATCTGAGCGGCGTGACCGGCAAGACCGACGCAGAACCCCCCGCTGCGCCCGACGGCGACGACATGGCGCGCGTGCGACGGGATGTGGTGGTGGAGGTGGACGGCAAACGGTTCTCGGTGAGCGCGTGGGTGCCCGAGACAGCACCAGCAGCCAAAGCGGCCAACACGGCTGCTCGCCCCCGGCGCGCAAGCGGCGGCGCATCGGCGGGCGCCGGCACCGGTCAGGTGACGGTGCCGATGCAGGGGACCATCGTCAAGATCCTAGTGGAAGTTGGCCAGGAGGTCACGGGCGGCGAAGGGGTCGTGGTGCTCGAAGCCATGAAGATGGAGAACAGCATCAACGCCGACCGCTCGGGGACCGTCACCGAGGTCAAAGTCGAGCCGGGCGACACGGTCGGCGCCGGCGACGTGGTGGTCGTTATCTCCTAGCGCGCCCGCAGTGAGGGCGCTCAGCGATCTGTGTCTTCGCCCTCCCGATGCCTCTTGAGCGTTCCGACGTCGAGTTCTATGGCGCGGACGCGGCGCAGGGTTCGTTCTGCGATGACGCGGTTGGCGCGCAGCAGGTCGGCCAGAACGCCGAGCATCACGAGCTGCATGGCCACGAGCAGCGCGACGGCGCCGATGATGAGCGATTGCACATGTCCTGAGCCGTCCGAGGTCACCAGGAACCACCCGAAGCGGGCGAACAGGAAGAGGCCGACCGCGGCGAACAGTGCCGCCGGCACAGCGAAGACCCGCAGCGGCTCGTGCATCGCGTAGACGCGGGCGATGGTGCCGGCCGACCTGCGCACGTACTGGCGCTTGGACTTGAACAGGCGCGACGGCCGGGTGGTGGGATTCACCCGCACCGGCACATCGGTGACCGCAAGGTCCGACTTGCCGGCCTGGATCACCGTCTCGAGCGTGTACGTGAACCGTGACACGACGTTCGCCGCCAGCGCAGCCTCCCGGCTGTAGGCGCGGAACCCAGAAGTCACATCGGCCACATCGGTCGCCGAGGCCTGGCGGACCGTCCACGAGCCGAGTCGCTGCAACCGCTTCTTGAGCGGCGAGAACTCTGGGTGGTTGCGGATGTCTCGCGAACCGATCACCAGGTCGGCGCGGCCGGCCACGATCGGCTCGGTCAGCTTGCTGATGTCGCCGGCGTCGTACTGATTGTCGCCGTCGGTGTTCACGATCACGTCGGCGCCCATGCGCAGTGCCGCATCGATGCCGCTGGCAAAGGCCACGGCGAGCCCCTTGTTCTGCGTGAGGCTCACGACGGCGTCGGCGCCGTGGTTGCGGGCCACCTTCACCGTGTCGTCGGTGGAGCCGTCGTCGATGACCAGCCACTGAACTTCGCTGAAGCCGTCCACCTGGCGCGGCAGTGCGCTCAGTGTTGCTCCCAGGGTCTCCGCCTCGTTGAGGCAAGGGATCTGGATGACCAGCCGCACCCGCCCATTGTGTCGGGCGCGCCCGGCACAAGAGAACTCAGCGTCGGGTGCGCCCGGCACAAGAGAACTCAGCGTCGGGTGCGCCCGGCACAAGGGAACTCAGCGTCGGGTGTGTCCGGCACAAGAGAACTCAGCGTCGGGTGCGCCCGCCGCGGAGGCGACAGGTCAGTCGACGTTGAGGCGGCCGAGGCGTACGGTGGCGAGGGCGAGGCTGACGGCTGAGACGCAGGCCAGCACGACGACCGCGGTGATGAGTCCGTAGGTGGTGAAGCCGAGATCGACATCGGCGATCTGCGAGAGCACCGAGCGGGCGTAGCCGCGCAGCGACAGGCGCTCGGCAAAGTCGCCGAGACCCACCGCCAGGCCCTCCCACAGCAGCACGTAGGCGATCCCCCACAGGACAGCCTTGCGGAACAGCAATCCCAGCAGCACAAACAGGCACGAATAGGCGACGGTGCCCAGCGCCGCCGCGGCCAGCGCGCCCAGCGCGACGCCGCCTGAGTCTGCAACAAAGTCAGTGGCGAACCAGCCGCCCAGCGCGGTCGGTACGACGCACAGCGGCAGCGAAACCGTGACGGCCGCCGCCGCAGCAGCCACTACCAGCGGAGCACGGCCCATGGGGCGCAACCACAAGTACACGAGCGTGCCGTCGTCGCGGACATCGCCCAGCGAGGCTGCGGCGAACAACAGGGAGACGATGGGAACGATGATGATCAGGCCGAAGCCGTCGGCATAGCTGGCGCCGTCGAACAGCGCCCCGTCATTTGCGGGTGCCCCGCCGTTCGTCGAGTTGCCCACCACCCAGCCGACCACGACCATGGTGGCGCCCAGCGCGCCGAGCGCCGCCAGGCGGCCGACGGAGACGATCTGGCGAATGAGCACCCGGTAGCACAGCACCGTCGCCCGTACAGCGCCGACGCGGCGCGGTTGTGCGTCGAGCGCGGCGCCCATCGTCGTTCCACCAAGTAGCGGAAGACCGATTCGAGGTCGTCGTCGAGCGGGATGACCTTACGCAGCCGGGCGTCCAAGCTCTTCGCCAGCGGCGCAATCTCGCGTCCCAGGCGGTCCACCTCCAGCGTGTCCGCCACCACCACATCTCCGTCGATGCGCACCCCCACCGCCGTGCCCGAGGTGACCAGCGCTGCGGCGAGATCGCGGGGCCTGTCAGCCTCGATGCTGATGCGGTGCGGGCGGTCGTCCATCAGCTCGCGGAGCTCTCGGTAAGCGCCGCTGGCGACAAGGCGGCCCTGGGCGATCACCAGGATTCGCGATCCGAGCCGGGCGACTTCCTCGAGCACATGGGACGACACGAGCACGCAGCGCCCTTGCGCGCCCAGTTCCTCGAGCAACTCGATCATGCGACGTCGCTGAACGGGATCGAGGCCGTTGAGCGGCTCATCCAGGATCAGCACCTCCGGATCGTGAACGAGCGCGGCGGCCAGCTTCGTGCGCTGACGCATGCCCTTGGAATAGCCCGACACCGGCCGATGATCGTCGGGGTCGAGTTCGACGATGCCCAGCGCGTGTCTCCCCGCCGCTTCGGGGTTCGCCACACCATGCGTGGCGGCTGCGATCGTCACGAATTCGAGCGCGTCGAGCCGGTCGAACAGAGCGTCCTGCTGCGGTGACAGCCCGATCCGGCCTCGTACATCGCGGTCGCTGCGGGCATCAGCTCCCAGCACGCGCACCGTCCCCCGCGACGGCGGGGTGAGCCCGCACATCATGCGGAACAGCGTCGATTTGCCTGCACCGTTGGGTCCCAGCAGTGCGGTGACGCCGGCACGGACGGCGAAGGTCACGTCGGTCACGGCCACCACATCGCCGAAGAACTTCGACACGCCGTGCACCTCCACCATGCCCGTCGGAACAGCACCACGACCCCGATCTGGCCGGGCACCGGCTGCCCGGCTGCCTGACGAGCCCGGTCCGACCGGTGCATGCGGTTCAGGCGCGGGCACCGGTGCTGGGCGGGGGCGAGCGCTCACCGGCTCGCCACGATCCGACGGTAACGCCACCACACCACTGCGCTGCCCGCACCGACCCACGCCAAGTTGGCGGCGACGACGAACAGCGTCGACAGCTCGCCGATGCGTTGAGTGGGCGATCCGTCACGCCCGCCGAGCGACGACGGGGTGCCGACGCCGAAGATCCGGTCCTTCAGCGCTGCCGCGATGTCCCCGAGGTTGAACGCATACAGGCGCGGATCCAACTCGGCGATCTCCACGAGCGCATCGGTCACAAGGTCGGTGCCCAGCAGAAGCAGGATGACGCCGACCACCGCGAACGCGCGCCGATCGGTCAGGCTCGAGATGGCCAAGCTGGCAGCGGTGACAGTGCCTGCGATAGCCGCGCCGGCGACCAAGATGCGGGCCAAGACGATGAGCCAATCGATCGGGCCGCCGGGTCCCGAACCCTCGATCGTGTAGGCGACCAGCAGGAACAGCAGCGGCCCGACGGTGATGACCGCCAACGTCAGCGCTACGGCCGCCGCTTTGGAGACCAGGTAGCTCCACATCCTCAGCGGTGTCGACAGGTACAGCGGCAGCATCCCGTTGCGCCGGTCGGCAACGAGGATCTCCGGGACGACGATGCCGCAGAAGAAGAACAGCGCTATTCGGATACTGAGGTAGTACTCGTGGTAGTCGGGAAGGAATTGATCGGAGATCAGATCGATGTCGATCACCGTCGCCATGCCCACGAAGACGATGGCGGGAACCAAGGCGACCACCACGGCCAGCCAGGGCAGGAACTTGTGCCTGGCTGGGCGCCCCAACCCCAGCGTGAATCGCACCGACGAGCCGACCACCGCGCACATGGCGCCGGCGAGCCCTTGGCGGGCGCCGCCGTAGGGCCGGTAGCGCTGGTCGAGAATCTGCGCGGCGCCGTCGTCGACTTCGGGCGCGTGTTCGCGAGCGTCGGCGGACCGGGTTGCGTCGTTCATGTCGCCGACGCCTCAAAGAGGTCGGCGAGCGTGCGCTGGCGTGCCTCCAGACGCCGGATGCGCGCCCCTGCGTCGGCGACGGCATCGCGCGCCCGGTCGCTGAGCTCATCTCGCTCTGCGCCGCCGAGTCGCAGCGTGGTGCCGGTGCGCTCCACCTCGATACCGGTGCCGCGCAGGGCGCTCGCGACTGCGTCGACCGTCCCGGCGGGCTCAACGATGTCGACCAGCTCCAGCGTGATGCCCTCGCCGGCACCAGTCAACTCGTCGATCGGTCCGTGGGCGACTAGGCGACCGGCATCGAGGGCGACGATGTGGTCGCAGACCCGCTCGACCTCCTCCAGCAAATGCGACGACAAGACCACACTGACCGAGTGCTCGTTGCTGATCTCGCCGATGAGCGTGAGCATCTCGGTGCGCTGCGTGGGGTCGAGCCCCGAGGTGGGCTCGTCCAGCAGCACCAGCTGGGGGTCGGACGCGACGGCCTGCGCCAGTTTGACGCGTTGGCGCTGACCGGTGGACATGGTGCCGAGCGTTCGCGTGCGCTCCTCACCGAGCCCGACCAGCCACAGGCTGTCCGATGCTCGGGTGCGGGCTTCGCTGCGAGGCAGGCCGCGTACCTGTGCCAGGTGACGTACGAAGTCGACGGCCCGCATCTCGTCGGGAAGCACATCGCGCTCGGGGGCGAAGCCCACCTTGGCCCGCAATGCGGCGCCCTGGCTGCGGGGATCAAGCCCCAGCACCGTGGCCGAACCAGCGGTCGGCGGGCGCAAGCCGAGCAGCGCATTGAGCAGCGTGGTCTTGCCGGCGCCGTTCGCCCCGACGAGTCCGGTCACCCCGGGCCGCATCTGAATGTCGAGCGCGTCGAGCGCCACCGCTGATCCGAACCGCTGCGTCAACGCTGCCGTCGAGAGGAGCACCGTCTCGGCATCAGCAACGTCGTTCACGCGCTCAAGCTAAACCCGCCGGGCAGCCGCTGGCCGTCAGGCGGTGAGATCAGCAGCTAGTGATCCGCTTCGGCGAGACCCGCGACAGCCAGCGCCTTTCGCTTGGCGGCGTCGAGGTCGTAGTGCTTGCGCGTCACGATGCGCTGGGCATAGAGGCCGCCGCCGGCCTGCAGGTTGGTCACGAACTTCCAGCCGCCGTAGGAGTCGGCGGTGAGGTCGCGGATGGTGTGCATCAGGCGTGCCCGGTATTCGCCGTCGACGTCGTGGCGGGTGGACATGTACTTGCGTGCCAGTGCGCCGACATCGGGATTCTCGAAATCGGCCGGCACCGGCGAGGTGAGCACGGCGCCGCCGGCGATGTCGTGCAGGTGGCGCACCATGGCGCTGTAGTTCGCCGCTGCCTGGAATTTGCCGGCGTTGGTGTACAGCTCATTGGGGAACGCCGCCCCCTCGGGCCCGATCGAGCAGTGTGCGATGGCCGCCTCCAGCGCAGCTCGAATCAGCGTGGCGTGGATGATCAACTCGGAGATCTTCTCCTTGACGTGGCCGATCCCCGCCGTGCCGTTGGCCTCGGCCACGAGCTGGGCCAGCCCGACGAGCTGGTCGGCTTCCTCCACGAAGGCCGACAGCCCGCCGAGACGCTCCCACAGTCCCAGCGCGTGGGCGAACACGGCGGCGTAGTGCGTCTCGCCGTCGAGGAAGACGCGCTCGTGAGGCACGAACACGTCGTCGAAGATCACGAAACCCTCGGGATAGTGGTGCTCGCCCGACACGGGGAACGCCCGGGGGTCATCGTGTCGGGGCGCGTAGGTGGTGTTGATGATCTTCACGCCGGGGGCGTTCACCGGCACCGAGCAGCCGATCGACCAATCCTCTTCGCCCGGCTTCATGGCCTTGGTGGGAATCGTGAGCAATTCATGGCCGAACGAAGCACCGGTGATGTGCAGCTTCGCGCCGCGGATCACCACGCCGTCGCGCTGGCGATCCACGACGCGCACGTACGAGTCGAGGTCGTCCTGGCGGGCCGGCGGCCGGCTGCGGTCTCCCTTGGCGTCGGTGATGCATTGCGTGATCCGCACGTCGTCGCGCTGCGCCTCGTCGATGAAGGCGTCCATCCGCTCGATGTAGTCGGGCTTGGAGTCGACCATGCGGCCCGCGGCGGTCTTCAGCGTCTGGATGGACGTGTAGGTGACGTGGGCCATCATCCCCGCCGAGTGCAGCAGCGGGATCATCTCGCGCAGGTCGTCCGCGCTGCGCGGCACGGTCATCAGCGGCGACATGGCTGCCGGTGCCGGGTCGTAGAAGCGGTCGTACCCCGCAGCGGTGGCATCCACCGTCTGTCCGAGGATCGGGTGGGTCTCGAGGTCGTCGATCTGCTTGCCCTCGAAGTACGTCAGGCGCCCGTCTGCGAGCGATTCCTTGTACTGCTGGCCGGTGCGCATCGTGGTTCCTCCATCGGTGCCGGACATGGTGCGAGCGCCAGTCACGCTAGTGCCGAGCTGTCACAGACTCCCGTGGAGCAGCCCGCTGGTGGGATGCCAGCGAACACGCTTCGTACGTGCGCTAGAACGGCGCGCATGAACGACGCATCTGCACCCTCCCCGCTGAACCCGGGCGCGGTGTCCGCACCGGCCGACATCACGTCCCCGACGGCCGCCGCGACCTACGAGCTCGACGGTCACATCGCCACCATCACCTACAACCGGCCCGAAGCGCTCAACGCCATCAACGGCGAGATGCGAGCGTGCCTGAACGCCGCGTGGCTGGAGTTCTACAACGACCCCGATGCCTGGGTGGCGATCATGACCGGCACCGGCCGGGCCTTCTGCGCCGGCGCCGATATGCGCGACCGCAGCGGAGGCTCGGCGGGCATCTGGTCGGGCACCTTCTTCGAGACGCCGACCGTCAACAGCTACGAGAGCGGCTTGGAGCTGTGGAAACCCACGATCGCGGCGGTGAACGGAGCGTGCATCGGCTACGGCCTTACCGGTGCGCTGGTGGCGGATTTTCTGATCGCTTCGGACCGGGCGATCTTCGGCATGCCGGAAGTGAAGATCGGGGTGCCGACCATCGTGGGCTCGATGCGCATGCCGCCCAAGATCGGTTGGGCGAACGCCATGGAACTGCTGCTGACCGGCGACAACGTCGATGCCGAGCGGGCCCGCGAGATGGGCCTGGCGTGGAAGGTCGTGCCGCATGACACCCTCATGGACGAAGCCCGCACCCTGGCCGAGCGGCTGTGCCAGGGAGCGCCCCTTGCCGTGCGGGCCGTGAAGGAAGTGGCGTGGCGCAGCCAGCGCATGGGCTGGACGGATGCCCTGCGCATGGGCGAGTCGCTGCGCCGCCTCGTGGCCGCCAGCGACGACGCCAAAGAAGGCGGCCGGGCATTCGCCGAAAAGCGCCCGCCCGAGTGGACCGGCGCCTGACGGCTCAACTCCGGGACGAGGCGTTGAATTCAGGCGATCGGAACCGGATGTCTCCCAGACGAGGTTCGTTCAGATTGGTGCGATGTGAACGTGGGGGTAGGGCGCCGCGAGCTGTTCGAGATCGTGGCGGTCGCCCGTCATCACCACGCCGCCTCCTGCCTCGACAGCAGCCGCAACGCAATGGGCGTCCACGAGAGTGCTCGAATCCGCCCTCGCCGCCGCAAGGACGCTGCCGACGAGTCGAGCGAAGTCTCGATCTGTTTCGCGAATTTCAAGGCCTGTCTCGCGGCTGAGACATGCATCGACCACCTGATTCAGTCTCGGCCCCCGATACAGCTCTGCCAAGACCACGGCAGGAACCAGAACTTCGCGTCGTAGTCGGCGGGCCGCTTCCAACGCGGCCCTGATTTCGGCAAATCGCTGCCCTTGCGGGCGAGCGAGGCCGGACAGCGCCTCAGAATCAAGGACGAGTGCTCGGCTCACGCCAGCAGTTCCACGTACTTATCAACTAGAGCCTCGTCGACTGGACCCTCGCTGTGCTCGTACTCGTCCAGCATTTCATCGAGCAGCACTCGACGTCTACGGCGCATGAACTCGATCCGCACTGCCTCGTTGACCTGTGACGAGAGCGATTCGCTTCCTGCCTCAAGCGCCCGGACGAGATCCTCGTCGAGCGAGACCGACACTGTCCGCTTCATGATGCCCGTACCCAAGCCTCTCAAGTCAGAAAGTTCTTGCGTTCCAAATCTGCACGCTAGAGCGCTCGCGAGGCTCAACTATCCGGCCAGAGTGAGGCGTGCTACGAGATCGGTACCGAAGCCAGTGAGGATTGCCAAATAGAGCAGGCCGGTGGCCGCCATGACGGCGGCGTACTGGCGCTCGCGTAGCGCCGCCATGGCCACTGCTGCCAGCGCCACGGTGGTGACCGCGCAGGCGACCCAGAACCAGCCCAGCAGCCCGCCGTAGCCATCGTCAAGGCTGCCGGTCAGCACCGCAATCATGCCGGTGGGCAACAGCAGCAATCCCACCTCGATCGGCCAGATGCCGCCGAGATGGCGCACCAGTTCCCGCAACGGCTCCCGGCGCAGACCGGGCTGCACGAGGTACCAGTGGCCAAGCAGCATCGAATTGCTCACGGCGCCTAGGAACGCAGCGCCGACGACGACTCGCGCGAGGTGAAGCGCCGGTGCAATGTCGCCACTCGCGCCGAGCCCCGCAGCGACCACCCCGACCAGTCCGACGAGAGGCGCTGCGAGGTCCCAGCGTGGGTCGAAACCCTCAATCGTCCTCCTCGGGGAGGAAGCAGCAGTCGCCCCGCCATCGCTGCTGGCATCGCCAGTCGGCGCCTGGAGGTCTTCTGCGGATACGTTGGGCAGCGCGGATCGCACGAGCGTCGCGGCTGCGCACAGTGCCATCACAACGCAGGCCACGTCGCGCACGGCATTCGGCTGGAACACAGAACCGGTGACGGCCCCAACGGCGGCGATCATCCCGTACAGCGAGCGCAACAGCCAGCCGTAGCCGAGTCCGACTTCGCGCCGACGCGTGGTCACCCACAAGTACGCCAACCCACCAGTGGCCCACTGACACATCACCGTGGCCACATCGACCGGGGCTCCCTCAGTCATTGGGGGCAACCTCAGTCGTAGGGGCCCAAAAACCTGGACCCGTCGAAGTGGATCAGGTGGTCAGGCGAGTTGGCGATCCAGACCTCGGTTTCCCATGCGATGTCTGCGATGTATGGACGGAAGGCTGCGCGATCTGAGAATGCCGTGACGTAGACGAGTCCGAGACGGGGCGATTGCAGGAGCTGGTCCAACTCGGCCCTGCGCTTCGCATCGATAGGTCCGTGAGACGTCACTGCCTCGACCACGACCAGCCACCCCTCGTCGGCATGCTCAACGATGACATCGGGCATCTTGCCGTGATGCGGAATCCCAATGCCAGCACGCTCGAATGCGTTGTCGTCATAGACCGCGAAAATCTCATTTCGGTGATGCCTCGAAGCGGCGCGTCGGCCGCCGTCCAGGGCTCGTCGGGACTTAGGTCAAGAAGCGCGAGCAACGTCAGGGCGGAGCGCTCGTTGCGCTGGGCCAGCGGAAATCCGAGTTCGGTGAGAATCCACTGCGCTTCGGAGATGCGCTGATCAATCTGAGGACTCACCGCAGGCCCTTGAGGGCTGGGACGTGACGCTCCAACAACGCATCCATCGCGGCTTGCTCGAACTCGACGGAGCGTGCCTGCGCACCCAAGGCCAGCAGGGACTGAACGTCGGGATATCGAAGTGATTCCAAGTCGGCTGCGTTGACTTGGGTGTGGCCGTTGAACTGTCGGAAGAACAGGTCGACAACCGTCGAGTTGAGGTACACCGCCAATCCCCATGCGAGATCGCGTTCCATGCCTCGATTCGAGGCGTGCAGCACGTTGATGTGGTTCTCCATGGCGACGACTTCGCTGGGAAGGTCCGCTGGCTCCAGCACCGCTGCGACCACACGTCGACGTTCCTCCTTGGAGGAGAAGCGTTTGACCAGGACGTATTCGCCCGACGGAAGGAACATGCCCTCAGTTTCCGGCGACACCGCGATGGCGCGGGGCTTGGAACTGGATTCACCCGGCCATTCGACCCGGCCGCGCCGCAAGTGGGCGGGGTAGATCAGCGGGATCGTGTCGCCCTCGCAGTCATCACGCAGGTGCTCGCGTGATCGGAAATCCACGACCCGGCCGGTCGATGCTGTGACACCCAGTCCTGCCAGCGTCAGCGGGAGGCGCCCCATCTGCTCCGCTAGCTCCACGCTTGACCGGTCCTCTGGTATCCGAATGAAGAGACGAGGATCGGTTGGGTGGACGACTGAGTCGGCGCTGACTCGATGCCTACGGGCCTCATCGAGGCCCGAACCAGAGCTGACAGCGATCTGCACCGACGGGCGCTGTGCGGACCGAACAATCCTGAAGACGATGTTCTCTTGAAGCACGGCACCGTCGCGAAATGCCGTGTCGCGGGACTCGAAGACATGGATGTCCCGTAGCGAGCAGTCGTCGAGCAGTGCTTGCCGGAAGGACCTGAAGTACGACCCGTTGCAGAAACTCCTTGGTGTGATCGCGACGAGTTGGCCACCGGGGGCGAGCAAGCGGCTCGCGAGCCAGACAAAGGCCGAATACAGGTTGCTCGTGCGGACGCCAAGACGCCGCAGCCGTTCATGACTCGCCGAAGCCGTGCGCAACTTTCCGTACGGCGGGTTCATGATGACGAGATCGAACTGCTGGCGGTCGTGCTGGAATATCTCTGGTTCCGCTTGAGTGGCAGCCCATGTCAAGAAATCCGAATGCTCGACACGACCTTGAGCCGACGGGATTACATCGAGGCAGTCGCTGAGCGTCGACTCCAGACCATCGAGCAGACGATCGTCGATTTCCACGACCGTGAGGTCCAACGAGCACCGCCATCCCTCGCTGGCTGCCCGTTCGACCAGCGCAGCCGAGAGCGACCCGACGCCGGCACCAGGGTCGAGGACTCGCACGCGCCCCTCGGGCGGTTCGAACATGCTGGCCAGCAGTCTCGCGATCGGCGCAGGCGTGAAGTACTGCCCAAGCTCCGCTCGGTTCTCTCCGTTCAGCCCCTCAGCGAGCGCAACGCGGCGCTGCTCAGCACATGTCAGCGGTCCGGCCGCAAGCAGATCATCAACAACTGCTGCCACGCGCCCTCACCAAGCAAGTCGAATTCGATACCTCTCGGCAGCATAGGTAGGCGCCGGGTTCGCTTCGCGGAGGTTTTCTTGCACGCCGAGGGGGGCGCTAGGCCGGGGTGGGGTGGGCGCGGGGGGTGAGCTGCACGGCTGCGGCGGAGTCGGCGGCGTGGTAGCTCGAACGGGTCAGCGGGCCCGACTCGACATGGTCGATGCCGAGCGAAGTGCCTACCTCACGCCAACGTTCGAAGGACTCGGGCGGCACCCAGCGAGCTACGGGAACGTGGTGGCTCGTCGGTCGCAGGTACTGGCCGATCGTGACGATGCTCACGCCGACAGCCGCCAGGTCGGCCAGCGTGAGATCGACCTCCGCGTCGTCCTCGCCCATGCCGACGATGATGCCCGACTTGGCGACATGCCCCGCCGAGGCGCTGCGCGCCAGCAGTGCGAGGCTGCGGGCGTAGCCAGCGGAGGGCCGAACCGCCCGCTGCAGCCGGGCGACGGTCTCGATGTTGTGATTCAGAATGTCGGGGCTCGCGCTGAGGACGGTCTGCAGCGAGGGAGCGTCGCCGCGGAAGTCGGGCACCAGCACCTCGACGGTCGTGCCGGGCGATTGAGACCGGATGGCGGCGATGGTTTCGGCGAACGCGGCGGCCCCGCCATCGGCAAGATCGTCGCGCGCCACTGCGGTGACCACCGCATGGTCCAGCCTCATCTCGGCAACCGCATCGGCTACCCGGCGGGGCTCGCCGGGGTCGAGCGGCGCCGGCTGGCGAGTGTCCACGAGGCAGAAGCCGCATGCACGCGTGCAGCGTTCGCCGTTGAGCATGAACGTGGCCGTTCCCGCCCCCCAGCACTCGAAGATGTTCGGGCAGCCGGCCTCCTCGCACACCGTCACCAGGTCGTGCCGGCGCATCACCCGGCGCAGCCGCAGATAGCCCTCGTTGAGGTCCACCCGGGCGCGCAGCCATGACGGCTTCCGCTCGCCGAGGCGCAAGCCGCCGTCGACTCCGGCCTCGGCCAAGCGCGCACGGCTGCGGGGCGCGGCCACTGCAACGCGGCGCGCGCCGTCGGCGCGGGGGGCGGCCACTGCAACGCGGCGCGCGCCGTCTGCACGCGCAGTGTCCTTGCCGGCAAGTGCGGCACGCGCTGCATCTCGCGAACGACGGGAATCAGGCGATTCCGGGCCGGAGGGTTGTCCCGGTCCCAGGCCCCGGCTGAACGCGCTGAGGTCAGACGGGCGGTGACGCCACGCCACATCTGCACGGTCGCAGCCGGCCTCGCCCCATCGCTCGACCGCACGCCGGGCCACGGCGTCGGCCACCTCGCGCATGGTTGCCGCGCAGCCCTCGGCTCGCAACGACGTCGGCCGGAAATCGCGGATGCCGCACGGGATGATCCGGTCGAACCACGACAGATCCGTCTCGACGTTGAGCGCGAAGCCGTGCATCGTGCGCCCGCGGCTGAGTCGCACGCCGATGGCGGCGATCTTGCGCGGCGTGCCGTCGAGATCGAGCCACACCCCCGGGTACCCGCGCAAGCGGCCGCAGTCGGGCAATCCCAGATCGGCCAACGCGTCGATGAGCACCTGTTCCAGGCCGCACACGTACGCCGCGGTCTCGGCCAGTCCCCCGCCGCGGCGACCGGGCAGCGTCAGGATCGGGTAGCCGACGAGCTGGCCGGGACCGTGGTAGGTGAAATCGCCGCCGCGGTCGATGCGGACGCAGTCGGCGCCGACTTCGGCCGGATCGACGAGCAGGTTGGCCTCGTCTGCGCTCGGGCCCGCAGTGAAGACGTGGTGGTGTTCAAGCAGCAGCAGGTAGTTCTCCGCGCTGTGAGCCCACAGGCGCCGCTGCAGGTCGAGCGCTTCGCGGAAGCCGACCCTCCCGAGCCAGCGCACCTGCAGCTTCCCGGGCACCGGCCTCAGAACTCCGCTCCCCAGTCGTGCTGTTCGAGCATCTGGCGGATGTGGCCCAGGAAGCCTGCCGCGTAGCTGCCGTCGAATGCACGGTGATCCCAGCCCATCGCCAGGTGGCCCACCGAATGCACGGCGATGCTCTCGTTGCCGAACCGATCGGTGACGACGACCGGGCGCCGGGCGACACCGTCGGTCGAGAGCACAGCGACCTGAGGCTGGTTGATGATGGCGGCAGTGGTGTAGGTGCCGAACGATCCGTTGTTGGAGATGGTGAACGTGCCGCCGCTGATGTCATCGGGTGCGAGGCGCCGCTCCCGGGCACGCGCCGCAAGCTCGTTCATCGTGCGGGCCACGCCGCGCAGGCTGAACGAGTCGGCGTCTCGCAGCACCGGCACGATCAGCCCGTCGTAGTCGAGGTCGACTGCGACGCCTACGTTGCGACGGCGCCAGATGCGCAGACCGCCGTCCTCCACCGAGGCGTTCAGCCGTGGCCAGTGAGCCAGTGCATCTGCCACCGCGACCACGATGAACGGCAGGTAGGTGAGGCTGAATCCCTCCGCAGCCCGCCACGCGTCGCGCTGGGCCCGGCGCACCTGCTCCACGTTCTCGTAGTCGACCTCGACCACGGTAAGGGCGTGCGGCGAGACGGCCCTGGAGTTCACCATGTGCTCGCCGGTTCGGCGGCGGATGTTGTTGAACGACTCGTAGCGCGAGTCGCCGTCGGTCCATTCAGCCGCGGCAGCCGCGGCGACCGGTGCGGGCACCGTCGGTGGGCCAGGTGCCGACGGGCGTTCGCCGGCAGCCGGTCTCGCCGGCGCCGTCGTGGGGCCCGCACTCGCAGCTGCAGCGCGTTGCCGCTCGTCGATGGCGTTCAGCACGTCGGAGCGGGTGATGCGGCCGCCCACGCCCGTGCCCACGAGGGCCGCAGGATCGAGACCGTGCTCTCGTACCAGGCGCCGGACGACAGGGGACAGCAAGTGGCTTCCATGCTCGGTTGCAGGCCCGTTCGCTGCGCCGTTGGCCGGTCCAGCAGGCGCAGCGACCGCTGCAACAGCGGGAGTCGCTGGCGGTTCAGCCGGCGCCGGCGCAGCCGCAGGAGCAGCAGCCGGTTCTGCCGGCGCGCCGCTCGGCACCGGGACAGCCGCATCGGGCGGGGGCGCGACAGCGCCTTCAGCCAGCTCCACGATCGCCAGCACCGTCCCCACGTCCACCGTCTCGCCCTCGGGGACGCGAATCTCGGTGAGTACCCCTTCCATCGGTGAGGGCACTTCGCTGTCGACCTTGTCGGTCGACACCTCGTAGAGCATCTCGCCCACCGAGATCGAATCGCCCGGGTTCTTGAACCAGCGGGTAATGGTGCCTTCGGTGACCGTTTCGCCAAGCTGGGGCAGCACCAAGTCAGCCATCTCGCGCCCCTGAACGGCGCACGGCGGCTGCCGCCGGGCTCATCCGTGCAAGCCTCGCCCGGTGAGCGACAGCATCGTCTCGCCGAACAGCTCCGACAGCGTGGGGTGGGGCTGCACAAGCGCCGCCACCTCGGCGACGGTGGCCTCCCAGTTCACCGCCAGGTAACCCTGACCGAGCTGCTCGGTGACCCACGGTCCCATCATGTGAACGCCGAGAACGCGCCCGGCGGTGCCGTCGGCCTCGCGTTCGGCCACGATCTTGACGAGACCCTCGGTGTCGTTGACGATCATCGCCCGCGAGTTGCCGGTGAAGCGGTGCTTCGACGTCACCACGTCGTAGCCGGCCTCGCGTGCCGCCGCCTCGGTGAGCCCCGCGAATGCCACCTCGGGGTGGCAGTAGATGGCCCAAGGCACGTTCGCGTAGTCGACCGGCGCCGGTTCTTCGCCGAGCATGTCTTTCGTGGCCACGATCGCTTCGGCGAACCCGACATGGGCGAGCTGCGGCGTATTGACGAGATCGCCGATGGCATAGACGCCGGCCATGGTGGTGCGGCACGTCTCGTCGGCCACCACGAAGCCCCGCTCGTCGAGCTTCACACCGGTGCCGTCGAGGCCGAGATGATCTGCGTACGGTCGGCGTCCCACCGACACCACCACGGCGTCAACTTCCAGCGACGCTTCGGTCGTGTCGCCGTCGCCAGACCGGGGAGCGATCTCGTACTGCACGGTTGTTCCGCCGCCGCCCGGCGTGTGGCCGGTGACCCCGCAGCGGGTCAGCACCGTGATCCCCCGCTTGGAGAACGCCCGAGCGAGGGCCTTGGCGATGTCGGCGTCGACGCCGGGGATGATCTGCGGCGCGTATTCGAGCACGGTGACCTCCGCACCGAGATCGGCGAGCATCGAAGCGAACTCGCAGCCGATGGCGCCCCCGCCGATCACGGCCACACGGCTCGGCACCTCCTCGAGCGCCAGCACCTCGTCGGAGGTCATCACCAGCGTGCCGTCGCGGTCGAAGCCAGGCAGCGTGATCGGCACCGAACCCGCTGCGAGCAGCACGTGATCTCCCAGCAGGGTCCGAGTGCCTGACTCGCCTGCATCGACCTCGACGGAACGATCGGCACACAGCCGGCCCGTGCCCGCATAGGTCGTGACCTTGCGGCGCTTCAGCAGCCCATTCACCCCGGTTTCGAGACCGTCGACGATGCGCTGCTTGCGACTCTGCGACACGGCGAAGTCCAGCTCGGGTGGCTCCACGTTGACGCCGAACTCGGCTGCTTCGCCGACAGTGCGCCAGACCGCTGCTGTCTCGAGCAGTTCCTTGGCGGGAATGCAGCCTCGATGCAGGCACGTCCCGCCGAGCCGGTCCCGCTCCACGAGCGCAACGCTCATGCCAGCAGCGCCGGCGTACAGGGCTGCCCCGTAGCCCGCGGGGCCTCCGCCGATCACCACCAGGTCGTACCGAACCGGACTGCGGGTCTCGCCGGTATTCGTGTCATCTGCCATCGCGCGACGAGGGTACGCCGCGTTTCCGACCGGTTCGCACCGGGCGCTCCTGCCGGTCCAAGCCAGGCAGTGCTACAGCGCGATCAGCACCTGGACCGCGAACGCCATCAGGATCACCAGCCCGGTGACGAACGCCAAAGCAATCAGCGTCCGGGTGCTCACCGGGTGGAATGTAGCTCGCGCTATTGCGTCCTCGGCCCAGAGATAGGCTCGGCCAAGTGACACACCCGCCTTCCCGAGCGGCCATCGTGCTGCTGGCCGGGCTCGCAGGCCTCGGCGTGCTGGCCGGCTGCGGAGAGGCCGAGGTCAGCGTGTCGCAGGAGACTGCAACCACATCTGCTGTCGAACCTGCTGCAACCACTCAAGCTGCATCGGCGCCCGCGACGACTGGCGGCGGTTCCGACACCGGCTCGGCTGGCGAGCCAGCAGCGGCGGCGGCCGCCGCCCAGGAGAACCGGGCCGAGATCCTGCTGCTGGAGGGCGCGCTGCTCGACGGGCAACAGTTCGATCTGGCTGCGGCAGCCGGGAACGACGTGTTGCTGTGGTTCTGGGCGCCTTGGTGACCGGCGTGCAATCGTGAAGCGCCTGCGGTCGCAGCGCTGAAGGCAGAGCACGGCGACAGCTTGGTCTTGGTGGGCGTCCCGGGCGGCGACTCCCAGGATTCCTACCGGAAATTCGTGGCCCAGCACCAGCTCGGCGACGTCCCGCAGGTCAGCAACGAAGACGGCGATCTGTGGGACCAGCTCGGCAACAGCTACCAGCCGAGGTGGATGCTGGTGCGAGCCGACGGCAGCATCGAGCGCGGCGGCGGCGCTCCCCCGCCCGACATCGTGCAAGACGCCCTCACGCCCGCCTGAGCACAGCCATGGCCATGCCGAAGCAGCGGAGCGTGAGTGTCGAGCGGCTCATCGCCGCTCCCGCGGAAAAGATCTTCGCGGTGCTGACCGATCCCAGCCGTCATTGCGAGATCGACGGCTCTGGGACACTGGCCCGCCTGACCACCAGCAATGCACCGCTGACACTGGGCAGCACGTTCTCCATGCGCATCAAGGTGGGCGTTGCCTACACCGTGAAGAACCGGGTGTTGGAGTTCGAAGAGAACCGCCTGATCACGTGGGCGCACTGGCAGGGTCAACGCTGGAGTTACCGGCTCGAACCCCAGCCCGACGGCAGCACGCTCGTGCGCGAGACCTTCGACTGGTCCACAGCGAAGCTGCCGCGCAGCATCGAGTTCATGGGCGCCCCCCGCAAGAACGTGCCGAACATGGAAAAGACACTCGAGCGTCTCGCCGCACTCGTCGAAACCGCGGCCGACGACGTTCAGTCCTGTTCGCCCGTCTGAGCCGCCTGCCCAGTCAGCCCAGTCCGGTCAGCCCAGTTCGGTCAGCCGGCCCTGGTCAGTCGGGCTCGATCACCCAGACGTCGTCCAGCGCCTCTTCCAGGCGCCGGTACAGATCGCCCAGCGTGCGGTCGCCGGCGCGGCGCACCAGCACGGCTTCGTCGCAGTTGTGCATGAACCAGGTGTCCCGGCGACGCATGGCCTTGCCGAATGCCTCAGTGTCCACCGGCACCCGGTTCGCGAGCACGAATTCCTGAGCGGCACGCTGGCGCAGCTCTGCGAACCGCCGGTGTGACGGCCCCGGCCACCGCCGCTCGACGCCCTCGAACGCCAGCACGACCACATAGGGCACGCCCGCCGCAAGCGCAGCCTCGGCACCCAGGGTCTCGGCACCGAGCCCGAGGCCTGTGGCCACGACGAGATCGGGATGCATCTGGCGCTTGGCCGCAATGACGTCGCTCAACTGCCGGAGCACCTTGCGCGACACCGGGTTCTCGTTGTAGCCGCCGAGCTCGGGCGGCCGGTGACCCAGCACGGCCACGGCGTGACCCGCGATCTCCCGGTTCCCCGACGTCGGCTCGTCGGTGCTGACGTCTCCTCTGGTGGGGCGCGAAGGCGACGATCGCGGGTCGCTCAGCCGATCGAGCACGTCATCGTCGTAGCGATTGCCGCTCTGGCCGGCACCTGCCCCCGCAGCATGCACGGCCAACATGTCAGCAGCGGAGTTCAGCCGCTGGCCGGCATGACCCTTCACCCATTCGAACGTCACATCTCCCCGCGCCAGCACGGCCTCGATGAACGGCTCCCACAAGTCGCGGTTGGCCACCGGTTTCTTCGCAGTGTTCAGCCAGTTGCGCCGGTGCCAGCCCTTCCACCATTCGTCGGTGAAGCACTTCACCACGTAGGTGGAGTCGCTGACGATCCGCAGCGGCCCGTCCAGGTCCTCGACGGCTTGCGCCGCAGCCGCGACCTCCATGCGCTGGTTGGTGGTGGAGGGCTCGAAGCCGCAGGCCCACGGGCCGCCGTCGACCACGTAGGCCCAGCCGCCCGGGCCCGGATTGCCCAGGCATGACCCGTCGGTGAAGACCTCTCGCGCTGCCGCGTTCGATATCTGGCTCATCGGGGTGCGACACTAGAACCCGTGCTCTTCGACGGGTTGCATGAGCAAATCCCCGACATCGATCCCGATGAGACCGACGACTGGCTGCAGTCGTTCGCAGCAGTCGTCGAGGAACGGGGCAAGAACCGCGCGCGGTTCCTCATTCGCAGGCTCATGTCGAAGGCCCGCGAGATGCAGGTCGACTTCCCCGCCACCGTCTCCACCCCGTACATCAACACGATCGCCCCCGAGGACGAGCCCTGGTTCCCCGGCGACGAGGAGATCGAGAAGCGCCTGCGGGCCTTCATCCGCTGGAACGCCGTCGCCATGGTGACCCATGCGAACTCGTGGGCCGACGGCATCGGCGGCCACCTGTCCACCTTCGCCAGCTCCGCGGCGCTCTACGACGTGGGCTTCAACCACTTCTGGCACGGCAAGGACGACGGCGAGCCCGGCGATCACATCTACATCCAGGGCCATGCGGCGCCCGGCATCTACGCCCGGGCATATCTCGAAGGCCGCCTCGACGACACCGATCTCGAGCACTTCCGGCGCGAGATCGGCCGCACCGGCCTGTCGTCGTACCCCCATCCCCGCCTCATGCCCGAGTTCTGGGAATTCCCGACGGTGTCGATGGGCCTCGGGCCGATCACGGCCATCTATCACGCCCGCTTCAACCGCTACCTGCACAACCGCCGCATCGACAACACCTCGGAGTCGAAGGTGTGGTGCTTCGTGGGCGACGGCGAGACCGACGAACCCGAGACGCTCGGCGCGCTGCACCTCGCCGCGCGGGAGCGGCTCGACAACCTGATCTTCGTGGTGAACTGCAACCTGCAACGGCTCGACGGTCCCGTGCGCGGCAACGGGAAGATCATCCAGGAGCTCGAGGCCAACTTCCGCGGCTCGGGCTGGAACGTGATCAAGGTGATCTGGGGCGGCCGCTGGGACGAGCTGCTGGCGCGCGACCGCGACGGCGTGCTGCTCAACAAGATGAACGAGACCATCGACGGCGAGTACCAGCGCTACTCGGTGGAGAGCGGGCAGTACATCCGCGAGCGATTCTTCGGCCCCGATCCCCGGCTGCGCGAGATGGTGCAGCACCTCTCCGATGAAGACCTCCAGACCCTGCCCCGCGGCGGCCACGACTACAAGAAGCTGTACGCGGCGTACCAAGCGGCCGTCGAGCACGAGGGCAGCCCCACGGTCATCCTGACCAAGACGGTCAAGGGCTGGTCGCTGGGGCCCGACCTCGAAGGCCGCAACGCCACGCACCAGATCAAGAAGCTGAACCGCACACAGCTCATGACGATCCGCGAGCGGCTGCGGCTGCACAACGAGATCGACGCCGAGTTCGATCCCGACGACCCGCCCTACTGCCGGCCGGCGCCCGGAAGCGCCGAGCACGAATACCTGATGGCACGCCGCAAGGCGCTCAATGGGCCGCTGCCCAAGCGCATCGGCAACTGGTGCCGCAAGGCGCTGCCGATGCCCAGCTCCAAGCCGTTCTCGGAGTTTGCGGCGGGTTCGGGCGAGATGGCGGTGTCGACCACCATGGCGTTCACCCGGATGCTGCGGGCAATGACGCGTGAGCCGGGCTTCGGCGACCGCGTGGTGCCGATCATTCCCGACGAGGCCCGCACGTTCGGCATGGACTCGCTGTTCCGCGAGCTGGGCATCTACGCCAGCCAGGGGCAGCTGTACGAGCCGGTGGATCACGACCTGCTGCTGTCGTACACCGAGCACATCGACGGTCAGATACTCGAAGAGGGCATCACCGAGGCGGGAGCGCTGGCCAGCTTCACCGCCGCAGCCACGTCGTATGCCACCCGTGGCGTGGCGATGGTGCCCTTCTACACCTTCTATTCGATGTTCGGCTTCCAGCGGGTCGGCGACATGATCTGGGCGCTGGCCGACATGCGCGGGCGCGGCTTCCTGATGGGGGCCACGGCGGGTCGCACCACCCTGATGGGCGAGGGTCTCCAGCATCAGGACGGCCACTCGCCGCTGCTGGCCTCGGTGGTGCCGCCATGCCAGGCCTACGACCCGGCGTTCGCCTACGAGCTGGCCGCCATCGTGCAGGACGGCATCGGGCGCATGTTCGGCGTGGGCGAGGACATCTTCTACTACCTCACCATCTACAACGAGAACTACGTCCAGCCGCCTGAGCCCGACGACCTCGCTGTGGAAGATCTGCTGGCGGGGCTGTACCGCTACGCCCCGTCGCCCCCTGGACGCGCCCATTCCGGCACGATCATGTTCTCGGGCTCCGCGCAGGGGGCTGCGCGAGCGGCCGCCGACCTGCTGGCGGCAGAGCACGACGTAGGCGTCGACCTGTGGAGCGCCACGTCGTACAAGGCGCTGCGCGAGGAGGCGCTGTCGTGCGAACGGTGGAACACGCTTCATCCCGACGATCCCCAGCAGGTGCCCTTCGTGACCCGGCAGCTGGCCGACGGCATGGGGCCGGTGATCGCCGTCACCGACTTCATGCGGGCCGTGCCCGACCAGGTGTCGCGCTGGATCGGCCGCGACTACACCTCGCTGGGCACCGACGGCTTCGGCCACAGCGACACCCGCTCCCGGCTGCGGGAGCACTTCGAGATCACCGCCGAGCACATCACGGTGGCCGTGCTGTGGCGCCTCGCCGAGATCGGCGAGATCGATGCGACCGCGGCAGCGGAGGCCATCAAGCGCTACGGCCTGGCCACCGACAGCGCCGACCCCTGGTCGGCCTCGGCACTCTGAGCGGCCTCTTCGCCGGCGTCCGGTGCGCCGTGCCAAGCCGGGACACAAACGGACAGATCCGAGATTCGCAGCCGCTGCGCGGCCCGCAGGGAGCACACTGGTCTGATGCCCAGCGACATCCCATGCCCGCAGCGTTGGTTCGACGACTACGAGGCCGGTGAGCGCTTCACGTTCGGCTCCACGACGATCGACGAGGCCGAGATCATCGAATTCGGCCGCAAGTTCGACCCTCAGCCCTTCCATATCGATCCCGAAGCCGCCCGTCACACCGTCTACGGCCGGCTGATCGCCTCGGGATGGCACACCGGCTCGATCATGATGAGGCTGCTGGGCGAGCACCTGCTGGGGCCGTCCAGCATGGGCTCGCCCGGTCTCGACGAGCTGCGCTGGCTGGCGCCTGTGCATCCAGGCGACCGGCTCACCCTCGTAGTCGACGTGCTGGAGCTGCGCCCAAGTCGCTCCAAGCCCGACCGGGGCATCGTCAAGATGGCCCACGAACTCGTCAACCA
>JAJDZE010000044.1 GCA_022824805.1 Acidimicrobiia bacterium
CTCGGCCGAGTGGCGCATCTTGGCGACCATGGCGCCGGCCGTGGCGGCTTCGAGGTCGGCGTCGGCGAATACGACGAACGGTGCGTTGCCGCCGAGCTCCATCACCACCTTGAGCACCCGGTCGGCGCAGCGCTTCAGCAGCACCCGGCCGACCTCGGTGGAGCCGGTGAACGACAGCATCCGCACGGCTCGGTGATCCACGACCGCGTCGAGCCACGCGCCCGAGTTGGCGGTGGGCACGAAGTTGACGACGCCTGGGGGCACGCCGGCTTCGCCCAGCAGCTCGGCGACCCGCAGCGAGGTCAGCGGGGCTTCGCGGGGCGGCTTGATGACCACCGTGTTGCCGGCGGCCAGCGCCGGGGCGAGCTTGCGGGTGATCATGGCGGCCGGGAAGTTCCAGGGCGTGATCATGGCCACGACGCCGACGGGCGGGTGGCGGGTGATGATGCGGTTGGCGCCCGAGGGGGCGACGCTGATCGAGCCGTGGATGCGCACGGCTTCCTCGGCGTTCCAGCGGAAGAACTCCGCGGCGTAGGCCACCTCGCCGACGGCATCGGCGCGGGGCTTGCCGTTCTCCAGCGTGATGAGGTCGGCCAGTTCGTCAGAGTGCTCGATCAGGATCCGGTGGGAGTCGCGCAGGATCTCCGAACGGACACGCGGCGCGGTGGCAGCCCAGCCAGGCTGCGCTGCGGCAGCCGCGTCGCACGCCGCCACCGCATCGGCTGGGGTTCCGGCCGCGACACCGGCAGCAACGTCGCCAGTCGCTGGGTCGACCACGTCGATCAGCCCGCCGCCTGCGGCGCCTCGCCAATCGCCTCCAATGAGCATCTGCGTTTGCATCGCGCCAGCATCGCAAATCAACCGGCCGCAGCGCGCCACCGCAACCGGGCCAAGACCCTGCAACCATCGCAACCGAGCCTCGGCGATGCGACCGTCCACCCTCCGGCGATACCGCAGGGTTGCCGCTACGCCGATGGGTCGCTCACAGGTCCGCAACAGCCCGCTCCGCTGCGAGGCCGGCCGCTCAGTCGCCGTAGTGCAGCTGGCCCTTCTCGCCGGCGCGCATCTCGGCGATGGCGCGCTGCGCATCGTCGATCGCGCTTTCGAGCTGGACGACGACGGCGTCGCGGTCGGAGGTGAACTCCAGCTCGTCGATCAGTCGGGTCAGGCGATCCTTGCTGCGCCATGCCGCGAATTTGGCCCATTCGGTCCACAGCGTCTCGGGGTCGTCGATGCCGATCAGGTCGGACGTGCGGCTCTGCTCGTCGACCGCGGCGCCGGTCGCCACGTACCCGTTCACCATCGAGATGCGCTCGCACATCTCGTCGAGCGGGCCGGCGCGATGCACCACCATGTCGCCGTGCAGGGCGACGGCATAGCCGGGACCGGGAAACTCGGGAGCGACCGCCCGCTCAGCCGGGACTTGCTCGCCGGCTTCGGCCAGCGCGGCGGCTTCGTGCTTGGTGCCCCCGAACCACTCGAAACGCCCGCCGGCTACCTGGGCCGGGTCGGTCACGGCCAGCACGTAGTCGAGCGGCAGCGTGTCGTGATGCCACTTGTCGATGCTGACGTCGATCTGGGACGGCTCGTAGTTGATGTGGCCCAAGTGCACCGGCATCGGGTGCGGGGCGATCTCGATGCCGTAGATGGCTTCGAGGTGCGCTGTTACCTCAGGGCTGAGGCAGAGGTCACGCAGCCAGCGTGAGCGGTAGCAGCCGCCGCGCACGGTCCGCTCGATGCGCTCCCCCGCCGGGCGGGTGTAACAGCGCAGCCGCCTGGCGATCTCCAGCATGATCGCCGAGCCTTCGTCGCTCAGCATCCGGAACGGAGACGACAGCGCTACCGGCGTGGCCTTCGTGGCAATCTCGGCAGCGTCGTAGCCGAGGTCGGCCAGCATCAGCACCTCGGCCGGTTCCTCAAGCTGCAGGTGCCGCCCGGCATCGAACGCCGGCTCGCCCTCCAGCCACGTATACCCCCGTGGCTGGGTAGCCGGAAACGGAACTGCTTCGCCCATCGCCGATGACTCTAGAAGCGAGATTCTTCACGAGCGCGCCCAGTCATCCGAGTGCTAAGGGCCCGCCGCGGGTTAGGTCGCGTGGTTTGGCGGTGTGATGGTGTAGTTCCATTCGCCGTGCCAGTGGTGGGGTTGCAGCGGTAGTTGTCGCATTTGGGTGTCGGTGATCTTGATGCCGCGTTGGTACCAGTTGGGGTCGTAGGCGGCTTGGACGGTGAGGCCGGCTTGGGTGGTGGTGGAGGCGATGAGCTCGACGATGGTGGCGATGTCGGTGAGGGGGCGGCCGCGCCAGTTCATGGAGATGTAGCTGAACAGGCGGTGCTCGATCTTGTTCCATTTGCTGGTGCCGGGCGGGTAGTGCACGACGGTGATCTCGAGGCCGGTCTCGGCGGCGAGCTGTGCGAGGAACCATTTCCAGGCGCGTGGCCGGTACCCGTTGGAGCCGCCGGCGTCGGCGGTGATCAGCAGCCGGGTCGCTTGGGGGAACCGTTCGCGTCCGAGGGTGTTCCACCAGCGGCGGATCGACTCCACGGCGAACTCTGCTGTGTCGGCGCAGTCGCCGACGCTGACCCATCCGGCGTTGTTGGCGACGTCGTAGACGCCGTAGGGGATGGCCTTGGCGAACTCGCCCAGCGCCCGGTCCGCGAAGTCGTGCACCCCGACGCGCTCTGGCTCCCCGGCGGGCTGCCATTCCGCGCCGCCGTTGGCGTAGCGCCCGATCAGCTCCTTTTTCTTGGTGTCCACGCTGATCACCGGCTCCCCCGCAGCGAGCCGTCCGGCGACAGCAGCGTTGAGATAGGAGAACTGGCCGTCACGGTCGGGATGAGAGGCGCCCTCGTTCTGCTTCGCCGTCGCCTGCAGCGAGTAGCCCATCTGGCCAAGCAGCCGCCGCACCAGCTCAGCCGACGCCTTGAACCCCTGCGCGGCCAGCTCGCGGGACAGCTGATAGGTCGACTTCAGCGTCCACCGCAAAGGCGACATCGGGCTGCCCCGCGTGCTGGGATGCACCAGCTCGTCGAGCGCCTCCACCAGCCCGGGCTGCTTGACCGCAGCCGGGCGGTCCCCGCCGCCCACAGCACGCTGACGCTCACACGGCTCCACCCCAGCGCGCACCTCGCGCACAGCCCGCGACATCGTCGAAGTGGAGATCCCCGACGCCTCCACCACGAACGCCTGCCCGCCCCGGCCCAGCGCCTCGGCCATCGCGCCGGTCGCCACGCGCCGCTGCCGCTCGCCCAAATGCGGCATCACCACATCGAAGAACGCCCTCGCCGCCTCAGCCGACAACTCCACGCAGCACACACTACACAACGCGAGTTATCTTATGGTGGACCCCTAGCTCGTCATCTGGGAGAAAGGCAGGTGCTCATCATGGCTAATGGGCCAGTCGGCGTCTATGGCGACGTTGACACTCACAAAGATGTTCATGTCGCTGCGGCGGTGGATCAGGCGGGGCGGCTGTTGGGGACGGCGTCGTTCGGGGCGGACCCGGCGAGCTATCGGGAGCTGCAGGAGTGGCTGAGCGGCTTGGGGCCGCTGGTGCGAGTCGGGGTGGAGGGCACTGGTTCCTCTGGGGCGGGCCTGTGCCGGCATCTGCGCAGGGTCGGGGTCGAGGTGGCCGAGGTGGTGCGGCCGAACCGTCAGATGCGCCGCCGCCGCGGCAAGTCGGACTGGGCTTCACCAACAGCGGCGGGCCGACCAACCGACACGACCGCCGCTGCCACTCGATCCACTGGGCTCACGGGGTGCGGTTGATCGACACTATGTGGGTGTCGCCGTCGTCGGCGGTGACCGTGATGGTGTAGCCGCGCATCGTCACCGATTCGCCGGGGACCAGAACCGGAAAGCCGTCGACTTGGCCGTTGCCGCTGTCGCCGGCCAACCTCATCGGCAGGTCTCCCGAACCAATCAAAGCATCGACAACGTAGACGAGCACACCCTCGCTGATGAGGGCAGGTCGCTCGTGACGGCCTAGCCCGCTCCCGATGGCCAGCTGAGTGACGTACTCGCTGTGGGCCATCTCTGCGCGAAGCCACGTGTGATGCGGAACGAACTCAATGTCGAGCTGGCCGTAGCTGGAAGCTTCCAAGTACTTCTCCGCATGCTGCAGACCCAATGCAGCCTCCTCATGGGTGGTGTGGAGGGCTTGTGCGTCGAGGAAGTCCATGAACAGCACGGCGACCTTGAGGGTCCCTGTGGCCGATGGCGCCCAGTCGGCAAGCGGAAAGCCTGCGGTGGTGCCCTGAGCGCCGCGAGGGCGGCATTGGGCGGCTGGAATCGCGACGGGTTCGCCAGCGTCAGCAGCCACCGCCTCGGCAACCTACAACGACGTCTCATACCGGTCCGCGCCCCCATAGCGCGTCACCGACACATCCGAGCCGACGGAACCGTCGCCGTCGCCATCAGCAGCAGCCCCCGCAGCCGACGGAAACACCAGCACACCGCCGAAAGCGATGAGCGCTGCCAGCGCGACGACACCGAGGCGGCGCATCCCCCGCAAGCTGCTGCGGCGTCAGTCGTTGCAGGTGATCGAAACCGTGTGGGTGTCGCCGCGCACCGACCGCCTCAGCCGGATCGGCAATTTGCTTCAGCACTCGGCAGGCGGCGCAGATGCCTCCAATATGCGGATCCTCGTGATCCGCGCGGGTGCGTTCAAGCGTCCTGCTGCCGCCTGTAGATGTCTGCAACCGAGTCGATCAGCGCAGCAGTCTCGATCTTGACGCTTCCGAGAGTGCTCTTGATCTGGCGAAGCTCGCGGTCCTGGTGATCAAGGCGCCTCTCGAGATGATCAAGGCGCCCGTCCAGACGATCAAGACGCCCGTCTTGATGATCAAAACGCCCGTCCAGATGATCAAGACGCCTGTCTAGATGCTCTCGCAGTTCCGTGATCTCGCTCTTGGCCTCGTCTGCCATACCTCCATCCTAGACAAAGCGGCACCCGTGGCGACCGCGACTCACGAGAGCACCCGACCGACGGTTGCGCTGCCAGAGGAACCGGACAGCGCCGCAACCACGATGAGCGACAACGGCTCGCGCAGCGTCGGGGCTGTCTACAGCTGCTGCACACTGGTTGTCCGTGCGGTGCGCCGCTGCTGGACGACCCGCACGCAGCGTCGGGGCTGTCTACAGCTGCTGCACAGGCGGCGACTCGACACCCAAGGTCGGCTCGATGCGCGCCAGACGCTCGGGCGGTCGGGCGCTCACTGAGCGTCGATCGGGGTGTTGATACAGGCGTCGGCTCGCCAGGAGAGCACGTCGTCGCTGCGCGCCAGACGCTCGGGCGGTCAGGCGCTCACTGAGCGTCGATCGGGGTGTTGATGTAGGCGTCGGCTCGCCAGGAGAGCACGTCGTCGCTGCTGTCCGACGACTTCACCGACAGGGTGGCCGAGAAGCCGCCGGCGCCGTAGGCGTCGGCGATGCCGACCCGCAGCGGCTCGACCGGGCCCGTGGCCGGCTGCGACGGCCGAGGGCTGTCATCGCTGATCGGCGGCGGCCCGTACTCGCGCGAGGCCAGCGTTCCCGACCGAAGCAGCGACGAGCCGCGCAGGTGCCACGAGCCGTCATGAAGCACGGCCTCGCCGTTGGCGGTGCCGACAAGCGTGCCGCTCTCGGTGGAAATCTCCCAGCTCGCGGAGAAGGTGTCGGGAACCCGGCCGGTGCCGCCCGACTGCTGGGCGGCCTCGCCCCGGAAGATCCGCACCAGGATGCGACTGTCGGCCACGGCATCAACGTAGTCGCCGAGCTGCACGCGCCCATTTCCCGAACCGCTGCGGAACAGCAGACGTGTCTGCCCGCCGCGTACCGGGTCGATGTGGCTGGGAATGCCGGTGACCGACGGCTGACCGGCCACGATCGGCGCTGTCAGCGCGAAGCGGCGTGCGGCGTCGCTGACCACCATGATCGAGTCGGAGGTGGCCCCGCCGGGCCCCACCGCACGCGCCAGCACCGGCGCGGTGATCTCGTCGGCGGGCCCGATCGACACGCAGGTCGGCGCACCGGTGCCCGCCGTCCTCGCGGTGCCGTCGGCGTCGACGAGGTATCGGCGGCCGGCAGGCAGCTCGCTGACCGCCGCAGGGCCGTCTCGCTCCACCAGCAGCCAGCGTGCATCGCGGTATGCGCCGCGAGGCGCGCACATCTTGAGGTGCTCTCCGGGACCGTCGAAGTACACCGGCGACATCGACAGCGTCGTGGCAAAGGCGCCGATGCCGAAGTCGAGGTTGCGGACCGACTGGATGCCGAACGGCGAGTACGGGTCGGGCGTATTCGCGCCCACCAGCACCGCGGGGTCGTTGTGGTCGTCGACGGCACCGCCGCTGAGCAGCGACGAGACCGTTCCCAGTGCCTGGTCGGTGAGCGTGGCGTCCGATCCGAACGCCACGGCGAAGCCCGGCGCCGGGCAGTCTCCGGCGGTCAGCGCCTCGGCATAGCGCCCCCGTTCCACGCGGGTGCTGCACTTCGACGACAACGAGAACGACTCGGTCAGGAACGCCTCGACGCTGGCAGGCAGCCGGTCGGCACCGGCGCGCACCAAGATGATCGGAACCGCACTGCGCGTGGGCCGCCCCCGCTGCTGCGACCCTGCCCCGGCGCCGCCACCGGAACCGCCACCGTCGGAACCACCACCGGAACCGCCGCCAGCACCGGAACCGCCGCGAGCCACCACCGCAGGGTTCGCCACCGTGATCGGCGGCAGCATGCGAGCCGGCGCACCCAGTCCGGAAGCAGCGCTCGCCACGCCGCACCACGGACCGGCGCTCAGGATCTCAGCGCTGCCGCGGGCCGAACGGCCGCTGCCGGACGAGGCTGCGACGCACAGCATGGAACCGGCGAACCCGTCGCGCCCGGCCGAAGGCCACCAGCCGCCGAACTGCTTCGCCATCTCGATGCTGGTGGCGTAGCGATCCGGCCCGGCTACGCGAATGGCCTCGGCACGCGACAGCCGCTGTGCCTCGGCGAGGATCTCGGGAGATATCCGCGCGGTGCCGCCCAGCACGATGATGTTCTCGATGGGCAGCAGGCTGAGCGCTGCTGCTGTGGCAACCGGCAGCGCGTCGCTGCCGTCGTGCAGCAGCACCGGCACCTGCCAGTAGCTCGTCCACCAGCCCGACGCCAGCGCGTCGATGCCGTCGACACCGTCTGTCAGCACCACCGAGTCGGGCAGCACGCGGCAGGTGTCGGGCGCCGGGCGCCATTCCACCGCAGCGTTGGCCAAGAACCCCGAGGTCACCACTCCGTCCGATGTGGAGGAGTCGGCGCATTCGGCGGTGTCGGGCGGTGCCGGGCCGCCCACCAGCGCCAGCGCCACGGCCACAGCGGTTGCGTACCGGTCGCCGCCCCACGCACGGAACACCTCGGTGTACCCGATCGACACCAGCTCCGATTCGACCTCCACAGGCACCGCCTGGGGGCCGCCCACGATGATCGCCTGGCGGGCGGTGGTGCATCCGCCCGAGCGCAGGTCGTGCGCTGCAAGCCGAGCCGAGAACGACAGCGACGTCGCGCCGCTTCGCGTCGAGCGTGTGAGCAGCATCGGGGCTGCGAAGGTGTCGACGCGGGCGAAGCCGCCGGGCGGATCGAACAGCGGGTCGGCGGCTGCCACCCGCTCCACGTACGGCTCGCTCGAGCGCCCGGTGGGATCCGACAGCGCGGCGGCGGCGAGCGCATCGGCCACCGAGTCGCCGGCCACCACGATGACCGATTTCGGGCACACGCCCGGCCCCCACCAGCCGGCTGCATCGCCCAGGCTGCGCACGCCGCCCGAGGTGGCGTCGGGGGAGTCATAGGGGAACCCGCCTTCGCCGCGCAACAAAAGCGACGCCGCCAGCGCCGTCTGATACGGATCGGCGCCCGAGACGCGCAGCGCGTTCGGCCACCCCTCGATCTGCGGCGACGCCAAGAACGATTGCGGCCATTGTGCGGGTGCAACCGGGCCGGCTGGCCGCGCGGCGGGCGCGAGCGCACCGGCCGACGCTCCCGCCACCACGCCTGCGATGAGCAGCAGCGCTGCAGACGCGCCGCGAAGCCTCCGGTGGGCGCGGCGCGTCGAGGTACCCCGACGCTGGAGAATCACGGACCGAGCGTCAGGCTGAGCGACCGCAGTTCGCCATCGCCGGACAGCACCAGCGTGCCCGACATGGATCCCCGTTGCGCCAACGGCAACGCGTCGCTCTGCGTTGCGGTGAACAGGCCCTCAAGCGGCAGCGAGCTGTCTGCCGCCGTGCCGCGTGCCGCGAGGCGCATCTCGACGGTCTCGCCGTTGCCGGCGTCGATCACCAGCAGTGCGCTGAACCGCTGCTGCGCCGTGGGGTCGGCGGGGTCTGCTGCCGTCAGCGATGCGCTGCTCGGCGTGAGCAGGTTGAGCGGCTCGTCGGTGGTGCTCACGCTGACCGTCGTGTCGCCCGGCTGGCCGTCGGCCTCGCCGGCCTCGCTGGTGGTGGTGACGGTGAGCACCAGCGCGCCGCTCACGTCATAGCGGCCGGCGCCGGCCGGGGTGAAGGCGAGCTCGCCGCCGTCGATCGATCCCGATGACACGCTCGTCACCGCAGGCGCCGCGCCGGCTGGGGCGGCCGAGCCGCCGGCCACGGCCGTGGGCGACTGCTCTGTGGATCTGGCAATGATGACGGCCTCGGCGTCGGCTGGGTCGGCCGCGGCCGGCGAGGGCCCGACTGACGGCGTGGCCGCTGCACTCACGTCGGCCGAGCTGGCGACAGCCGAGGCGGCCGAGCTTCCGGCAACCGCGGCGCCGTCGCCGGTGATGTCGGCACTGGCCTGACGGCTCGCTGCCACCACTGCCAGCAGCTCCGCCCTGGGGTCGGGTGCGGCGGCCGGCGGCACCACGACCGGTGCGTCGGGCGCAGGTGCTTCGACGGCAAGCGGCGTGAACACCTCCACCACCGAATCGGGCAGCACCCGCTCGGCGGCTCGGTGCACGGGCGAGTCGACCGTGGGCGCCACGACCGCAGTCGCCAGGCCCAGGCCCACAGCGGCCTTGGCGATCATCGGCACGCCGACTACCGCTGTGCCCGTTGCAGCAGCGCCCGCGACTGCGGTGCCCGCAGCAGCCGAACCCGCCACGGCGCCGCCGGTGAGCGCAGCACCCGCCGTCGCAGCACCCGCCGTCGCAGAGCCCGACAGCGCAGCACCTGCCACAGCAGTGCCGGCCGCCGTGGAGCCCGCTGCAGCGGATCCGGCAGCGGCGCCCGGCGCGCTCGACGACAGCGCTGAGGCTGCCCGCTCGCCGCGGCGCAGCAGGCCCACCAGCGCAACCGGCGCGGCAGCCGCCAGACGCAGCGCCGAACGCACGGCGTTGCGGGCACGCGACACCCGGGCACGGGCATTGTCCTCGGAGATGCCGGCTGTCTCGGCAATCTCCTCATAGGACAGCTCGTCGACGAAGCGAAGCATGAGCGCTTCGCGGTACTGCTCCGACAGGCCCTCGACGGCGCCTGCCAGCTCGGAGTTGTCGAGATCGAGCCCAAGCTGGCCCTCGACGGTGGGCGGGGTGTTCAGCGCCTCGCCGTTCGACCTGTAGCGCTCGGTCTTCTCGTCGTCGCGGCGGCGGCGATTGCCCTCGTCGGCGCAGACATTCGACAGGATGCGGTGCAGCCACGGACCCACGCGGTAGTTGCCGTTGAACCGGGGCATGGCCCGCAGCGCCCGCGCCAGTGCTTCCTGCACGGCGTCTTCGGCGGCATCGGGGCATCGCAGGCGACGGCGCGCGTGACCGATCAGCTGGGGACGGTACTCGCGTACCAGCTCGGCGAACGCTTCGTCGTCGCCGGCCTGGTACGCAATGACCAGATCTCGATCTGCAAGTCGAAAAGCCATGGCTCGAACAGGGGTACGGGAAGGCGCCTAGGCCTTCGATACAGCCGATGCTACCGCACCCCTGTCACAGCCTCATATTCGCTTTGCTGTCACATTTGGCCCCCCAGAGCCGTTACGCGCGTCAGCGGCGGACGACTCGCGCCCGCCGCTGACGCGCCTGCGACAAGCTGCTGTCAGCCGGTGGCGCGCGCCACGCGGATGCCCGCCTGGGCCGCATTCGTGTTGCCCGACAGGTCGTACACAGTCCCTGCCCGCACGGCGGCAATCGACTGCGTGCCGGGCAGGGTGGCCGAGCTGCCTGCCAGCACCCGGGCCGTCAGCGTGCCGTCGCCGTCGGCGGCGTCGGTGCTGCACCCGGCTTCGAGGGAGTCACCGCTGGCGTCGGTGGCGTCGGCGGCGATGATCTTCACCGGCGGGGTGTTGCCGAAGTCGACGCCGTTGAGAGCGAAGTCGTCGCTGCCGTCGCCGTCGGCGTCGATGCGGATGAGCCGGGGCTCGGGCTGCTGGGCTTGCTTCGCGGCATCGCTGCCGTCATCGCCATAGACGCAGTCGCGGACGGTCTTGGTCCATTCCACCTTCAGCACAGCGGTGCTCTGGCCGCCCGTGAACGGCACGCGGGTGGGGGTGTCGACCAAGCGCTTGCTGTCGCTGGTGTCATTGACGTCGAACAATGCACCAAAGCCGCTATGCCGCTTCAGCGCTGCTTGCACCTCAGCCACCGTGGTCGCCTCGCCGGTGTTCCGCAGTGTCACGATCACCAGCCGGCGGGCCGAGGCGGACAGCTCCACCGAGACCTTCTGCGCCGGGCGCCAGTTGCCCGGCCGACTGGTGCGCTGGTCGACCTCCACGGTCCAGTTGTTGCCGGCCACGCCGGAGGCACCGCCCGGATTCTTCGCGGTGATGACCAATGCATCGAGCACCGCGTCGACGCCGTCGAGACCGTCAGCGGTGGCCTTCAGGCTGGCCTTCGCCGCCGTGAAGTGCGCCGGGTCGGTGACCGTGATGCGCTCGACGCCCGGCTGGGTGGTGTCGCGGACCACCACCACCCTGGCGGCCGTGTTCTTGTTGCCGACGAGATCGGCCAGCAGGTCCGCAGGGATCGACACATTGTCGCCGTCTTTGAGCTGGCCGAATGCCTCGGGAACATCGACCTCGAATCGCAGCTTGCCCACCGGGTCATCGAAGCTCACGTTCGCACTCCGCGCATCAGCGCCGCTGCGGGTGAGCACAAGCCGGAGATCGGCGCCGGCGACCGCACGGAGCGGTTCGACGGACGCCACCGTGATCTGCCGGCTGCCGGCAACGGCGCGGATGGTCAGCGCCGGGGGCGTCGTGTCGTCGGCAATCACGTGCTCGGTCCTGCCCACCCGTGCGCTGTTGGCGAAGGCACGGATCACGCCGCCCTCCACACCGACACGATCACGCTCCTGCAGCTTGTTCGCCTCCGCGCAGTCGGCCGGCGTGCCCGTCGCCGTGAGGGCGGTACCGATGGCCACGGTCACCCTGGTGGCGCGCCCGCCGGTTCCGGCGTCCCTTCTCACATGGCTGCCGACGGGCAGCGGGCGATTCCGGAAGAGATAGCTCGTGAAGTTCTCGGCGTCGCCGGTCGTCACGCTGCTCGCGATGTCGTCGTTGTGGCCCCAGCGCACGGGCTCGCTGAAGCTGACGGTGAAGTGGCAGCCGCCTTCGAACGCCATCACCCTCGCGCCCACTGCATCGAGGCCGGCCGCGTCGACGGCCGCATCCACCGCACGCTGCGATACAGCCGCCGTGCCGCCGAACACGGTGAGCCGCAGCTTGCCGTCGCGGTCGCCCTGCACAAAATCGCCCGATCGCAGGAACTCGCTCACCGCGGCGGGCACGGAGTCGAGATCGGTCAGCAGCAACGGTGCGCACAGTTCGCCGAGCAGCGGCCCGCTGACGATGGCGTCGGGCGAACGCCACGCGAAGGCCAAGCCGAGCTCGCCGTTGTCGCGGAAACAGCTCTGCGGGGTGTCGATGCCCAGCAGCGCCTTGGCGACGTCGATAGCGGTGCCGAAGCGGTCGGCGCCCTGCCAGCGATCCACGGTGATGCCCAAGCCGGTCACGTCGTTCTCGACGGCCGTGCTCACCGCAGACCGGCCGCCCAGGATGATCACATGCTCCACCGCGTGGTCGCGCAGGTACAGGTAGGCCCCGCCGGGCAGCTCGGCGGACGGGGTGAGCAGGATGGGGTGCTGGCCCTTGTACGCCAGCGGCCCCGCCGCGAGCGCATCGGCAAATGCCTGGCCCGTCGCCAGCAACGCGGTGCGGCCCTTGATCCCGAACTCGCCGGCACGGCCCGCGAGGCCCGGCCCGACCAGCTTGGCGATCTCGGCTGCAGCGCCATAGGACGTGCCGAGGTCCCCAACGCGATACACGGCCACGCCCGCAAGGGCGCCGATATCGCGCTCCACCCGCGCCGACACCACGTTGTCGTCACCCACGACGTACACGGTGGATATGCGATTCCCGGTGATGAACGCCTTGACGGCGTCGGGCAGGGCATCGGGCTCTGTCAGCAGCAGCGGAGCGTCGTGACGGCGCGACAATGCCGGCACCGGCAGTGCGTAGCCGAAGTGCTCGTCGCGGCCGGAAGTGACAATGACCGTGTCGACCGCCACCGCCCGAAGCTCGCGGGCTTCGTCGACGTAGGCCTCAGCGATCGCCACCGCCGTCGCATAGCGATCAGCGCCGGCGAGGCGCGTCGGCGTCTCCACGGTGGAGGCCGCGCCGTGCGCCGGGCTCGACCCGATGGCAAGCACGCTCGCAGCCAGCGCCAAGGCCATCAGCACCCCGACGATGCGGGTTCGGGCTCGGGAGTCGGCGCGGGCTCGGGTTCGGGAGTCGGCAGGCGGAAGGCGATTCATCGGTGGCTCCTGTCACAAGGCGGGCAGAGCGAATCTATCTGCCCACCCGACCTCTTTCAACTTATTTTGTGCGTTTCCAACTACTTCACGAAATTTCATACATCGTGACGGCACAACAGCTCAGCACAACAGCCCAACACAACAGCCCAGCACCACCCCTCAGCGCACCCGCACAGGCACACGCAGCTGCGGCTGGTTGAAGTTCCCGCCGAAGTCGTACACCGTCGAGGCCCCGATGGCCGCACGCGACGCGGCCGAGGGAAGGTCGCGCAGGTCGGTCGCGTGCAAGCGGGCCACGATCGTGCCCGTGGCGACGCTGGGCGCGGTGTAGTCGCATGCCCCAGTGCCCTGCTGCACCGATGCCGAATCGGTCGTGCCGCCGACGAACGTCACGCTGCTGTTCGGGTCGAACACCCTGCCGTTCATCGCGAAATCGGCGCTGCGGTCGCCGTCGGTGTCGATCACGATGCCCGACAGCCTGATCGGATCAGTGCCCAGAATGCAGCCCTGCACTGCCTCGGTCCACTTCACCGCAATGTCCACCGTGCTGGCGCCGCCGCCGAAGCGCACCCTGCCGGTGTCGGCCCGCACCGTCCAGTCGGCAGTGTCGGCACGCACCTGCACATCGAACAGCTCGCTGAAGCGGCTGTCCGACCTCAGGTCTGCGGCCAGCGCCGCCAGCGTCCAGCCGTCGAGCGCGTCGATGCCGATCGAGCGCCGGGTGGTCGAGAACGTCAGCTCCGAGCCTTGGCCCTCCCTCCAGCTCTCCGGCGCACGCTTCAGCACCTCGACCTCCACCGACCAGCGGTTGCCCGCCGCGCCGTCAGCGGCGGTGCCCGCCCTGGCGGTCAGCTGCATCGGCCCGTTGCCGGGCGAGCCGCCTGCGGTGCCGAACAGTTGCGCCGTGGCAACCGCCACCGCCGCAGGCTCGCTCACCTCGACGCTGTCGGCTCGCGGCGGCAAGGCGTCGGTGACCACGCGGGCCCTCGCCTGCGTGTTGCCATTGCCCGCCAAATCCTCGAACTGATCGGCCGGGATCACCACGCTGTCGTTGGCCTCGAGGCCCTTGCCGTTGTCGAACCCGGCGGGAATGTAGGCAAGGAAGGCCGTGGCGCCTTGCGCGATGGTGGCTGTCTCCACGAACGGCGTGCCGCCCGCCCGCTGGAACTCCACGTTGAGGCCGGCCCGGCCCACGGGCGCCTGCACGGACTCGTTGCTGGTGATCAGCACGAACTGCGCGCCGAGCACCGCGCGTATCGACAGCCGGGGGCGCGACCGGTCGGCGCGCGCTGTCGCAGTCACCCGCCGCACCACACGACTGTCGAACGCAGCGCGAATGGCACCGCCGGCCACGCCGACGCTTTCGCCGGCCTCCAGCGGCTCGGCACAGTCGGTGACCGCGCTCGCATCGGCGAATCGCGAACCTCCGCCCAGCACCAGTGTGACCTGCCGGGTGCTCTGGGCGCTGCCCGCGCTCACCACCGCAGCCGTGCCGCTGAGCGATTCGCTGTCGCGGGTGTAACTCGAGGCCTGCGACGCATCGGCTGTGCGGACGGCCTCATCGAAGGTGACGGTGATCTCGCACCCTCCCTCGGTGGCGAAGAGCCGTGCGGCGACCGTGCTGAGCGAGGCGGCCCGGGTGGCAGCAGTGAGCGCGATCCGCGACACGGCTGCGGTGCCGCCGAACACGGTCATGGTGAGGCGCCCGTCGGCGTCGCCCCCGAACAGCTCCGTCGATGACAGTGCCGCTCTGGTGGCCGACGGCAGCGTGCGGTGGTCGGTCAGCAGCAGCGGTGCGCACATCTCGCCCAGCAGCGGCATGCTCACGATGGCGTCGGGCAAGCGAAGCCCCGACGCCAAGCCCACGTCTGCGCCGTCGAAGCAGCGCTGAGGCGAGCCGACGTCGAGCAGTGCGCGGGCAACCTCGGCGGCGGTGGCGTACCGGTCGGGGCCGAACCAGCGGGTGGTGCTCATGCCCAGCGCATCGAGCCTGCGCTCGACCGACGTGCTCACCGCGGCACTGCCGCCCAGGATCACCACATGGGCGGTGCCGCTGCGGTCGAGGAAGCCGACCACCTCGTCAGGAAGCCGGTCGCGCTGCGTCAGCAGAATGGGGTGCTGGCCGCGGTAGGCCAGCGGCCCAGCAGCCAGCGCGTCGGGGATCTTCTCGCCCGTGGCCAGCAGCACGGTGCGGCCCCGGCGCCCGAAGTCGCCCGGCTGTCCGGCGCTCACGCCGGTGCGGGCGGCCACCGCGACGGCGGTGGCGTACACGTCGTTGCTGCCGACGCGCTCGATGCTCACCCCGTCGAGATCGTCGATGGCCGCAGCGACATCGGCCGACACCGCATCGGTGCCGCCCACGATGATCACGCGCTCGATCTCGTGGCGCTCGATGAACCGGCGCACAGAGCCGAGCAGCCGGCTGGGCTCGGTGAGCAGCACCGGGGCCTGGTGCCGGCGCGAGAGCGCCGGGGCCGGCAGCACGTAGCCGAGGTGCTCGTCGAGACCGGAGGTGACGATGACTGTGTCGACCTCGGCCCGGCCGCTCTCGGCGCCTTCGATGAGGTCGACGTACGCGTCGGCGATCTCGATGGCTGTGCCGTACCGCGTGGCGCCGCTGAGACGGTTCGACTCCACCTCCGCAGCCGACGCCTGGGCCGGATCGCTGCCCACGGCCAGCACGCCGGCGGCGATGATCAGCGCGCTCAGCACCCGCGCCGCGCGCCGCCCGTGCGGCAGGCCACGGCGTGACCGCAGCAGCGCTCGGCTGCCGTTCGAATCGGGCCTGTCACCGGCCTGCGCAGCTGGCACTCGCATCGAAACGCTCCCCGTCGGCGCACAACGAATGACACACGAAGGCCGCTGTACGCCAGACGCGACGAGCGTCTCGCGGCCTCAGCCCGACAGTAGCAACGGCCGGCCGCAACTCTGCGCCACCGCAGCCGCATGCGGCACGGCTAACCGAAGAGCTGGTCGATCTGGGCCGCGGTGCGTGGCTCGGGCTCGAGGCCGGCGTCGCCGCGCAGGCCGTTGAACGACGCGCGTGCACTGCCGACGCCTTCGAGGGTGCTCAGGTCGGTGCCGGTGACATTGAAGTAGTTCCTGGCACGACCGTGCTGAATGATCGCTCTCGTGCCGGTGCTCGGCAGCACCTCGGCATCGGGGCCCCAGTACGAGATGAACACCTCGTCGCTCAGCATGTCGAACCCGACAGAGCTGACGTAGCCGCTGCTGCCGAGCGGCACGAGGTCGGCCACCAAGCCCTCGGCCGGCGTGAGGCTCTGAACGGCGTCGTTGAACTCCACCCGCACCGCCACCGCCGAGATGCCCCCGCTGAGGTCCACGCGGCCCGACGCAATCGCCCCCAGCGCCGTCTGCTTCGAGTCTGACTCGTCGGCCTTGGCGCCGTCGGCGGCCAGCACGTAGTCGACCTCGAAGTTCTGGCGGAACAGGCCGTCTCGATGCAAGGCAGATGCCAAGTCGAACAGGTTGGCCACTCGTCCGGCGTCGCTCAGCGGCGTGCGCTCGGAGATCACATAGTGAACGGTCTTGCGAGCCGCATCGGTCACCACCTCGATCTCGACGGCGTTGGTGCGCGACGCCTTCGCCGCGTCATCGGCGCCGGGCCGCAGGTCGTAGCCGAATATCGACCACTCGTTGCCGCGCGCTCCCGCAGCGGCGCCGGTTCGGCGCGCCGTCACCCGCATCTTCGCGACCGGGTTCGCACCGGCCGTGGTGATCGTGGCCGACGCCTGACGTATGTCGTCGCGCCGATTGCCCACGAACACTCCCCCGATGCCGAAGCTGCCCGCACCCAGCGGCGCTCGAACGCTCACATGGCTCACCGCGTTGGCGTTGCCGCGCCGGTCCAGCACGGCATTGCGTGCCACCACGATCGCATCGCCCACCTCGAGCGGTGCAGTTGTGGTGACGCGGTATTCCAAGATGGACGCGCTGCGGCCGGGGGGGCCGCTGCGCAGCGACGGCGGCGCAGCAACGGCGATGTCGCGCCCGCTGTGGCCTGTCACTCGAATGAACCTGCTCCAGTTCGGCCCGGTCAGCTCGTTGTGCGCCACGTTCAGCTCGGTGAGCAGCACCCGGAACTCGCTCGGACCGGCCACCGCGGAGATGTCGACGAACGGGTGGTACACGTCGGCGGCGTCGGTGAGCTTGGCGAGGGTGAGCGAGGCGCGTGCCAGCCGGCGCAGATCGCCCTCGGCGCCCACCCTGCCCCCGCCGAGCACCGTGATGGTGTCGCCGGGCTCGAGCGGGTGCGACAGGCGGATCGAGACTGTGCGGTCGCGCAGCGCAATGCGGTCGACCAGGGTGATCGGCTCGTCGCTGACGCCCGACGGGCTGACTCCGGCGATGGGGCGCCCGTTGATGCGGTAGATCGTGGGGTCGAGCACGCTGTCGGCCAGCGATTCGATCGGCAGCGGGTGCTTCACGTCGTCGCTGAAGGTGACGGTGAACACCCCGCCGGTGATGCCGCCGGTGGTGTGGGTCTCGTACTTGCCGGTCAGCGGGTCGACCCTCACCGAGATCACGGCGGTGAGCCCCGAGGCGGTCTGTGCCGCTGCGGTGGCCTGGTCGATCACGGCGTCAGGCACCACCGCGGTGCCGCCCACCGCCAGGATGCCCATGTGCGTGCTGCCGCGGCCCGACCGGTAGTCGGGCGTGGAGGCCAAGAAGTTGCGCACCGGCGAGGGCAGGCTGCGGCCCACCAGCAGCACCGGCACCGGCCCCCCAGCGCCGAGGCCGCGGCCGAGCACCGGCGCGGCCGCCACGCCGTCGGCAGATGCACCCCGGTTCACCAGTGCCACCATGTCGAGGTTGGTGCCGAGTTCGTCGGCGCAGGCGTTGCGCATCTCCCGGGCGACGGCCACCGACGTGGCCGAGGCCGTGCCGCCGGCGATGCGCCGCGTGGTGAGCACGCCGAAGTCGTCGGTGAGCGACGTTCTGATGCGCTCCGACACCGCTGCGTCGCTGCCCACGATCACCACGCTGCCGATGTCGTGTGCGCGCAGGAAGGCGCCCGCAGCACGAGACAGCGTGCGAGCCTCGGTGAGCAGCATCGGCATGCCCAGGGCGTAGGCCAGCGGGCCGATCGCGATCGCGTCGCCACGGCCCACGTCGGTGCCGTTGACCAGAATGGCCGCGGGGAGCTTGGCGCCGCACCAGGTGGGCTGACGGCCGCCGATGCGGGCGCTGATGGCCGCAGCGGTTGCGTAGCGGTCGTCGCCGGCCACGCGTTCCACTGTGGGACCCGAGCCGATGGCCTCGATGGCGGTGGCGATGCTGTCGGGCACCACGGCGGTGCCCCCCACGATGACCACCCTCGAGATGCTGTGGTTGTCGATGAAGCGGCGCACGTTGTGCGGCAGCCGATCAGGGCGGGTGAGCAGGATGGGAGCGCGCAGGTGGCCCGCGAGCCCTGCAGCGGCTGCTGCGTCTACCTGGGTCTCACCCGACGCCACGATGACGGTGGAGATGGCGGCCTCGTCGTCTGCGAAGCGCTCGGCCAGGGCAACGGCGGTGTTGTAGCGGTGAGAGCCGGCGAACTCGCGGCGGTCGCCGATGCCGTCGCCGTCGGTGTCGATCAGCTCTTCCGATGACGTGGTGGCCGCAGAGGCCGGAGTGCCGCCCGGCACCGAAGCGAGCACGGTCGCAGCCAGCAGCGCAGCGGCAACAGCGCCGAGGCGGCGGCGGAAACGGGGAGCAGCCATGCCCGAATGTTCTCACACGCCGCGCTGCCCGGGAGGTTGCGGGCACACGCGAAGAGCCCCGGGGCGAATGCCCCGGGGCTCTTGCGCTGGCTTACCGACGCTCAGGCCGGTGGTGCCATGTGTCTGCTAGAGACCGCTGCGGAGTTGACGCAGGATCAACGCTGCGCTGTCGTCCGATGCATCGGTGTTCGTCACTCCGGCCGCAGTCTGAGCCGCGGTGCAGGTGATACCGGTCGGTCCGCAACCCGAGGTGGCGTGGTAGTTGTCCGCCGCGGCTGCCGGGATCACGCGCACTCCGCCCACCTGAGGCAGCTGAGCTTCGCTGCCGTTGGTAGCAGCAGTCGTGTACGTGAAATACACCATCCGGTCGGGCCTTACGGACATCGTCGTAGCTTCGCTTCCGGCAACGCCGTTGTTGATGGCATCCCTGAGCACGTTGCTGTTCAGGTTCTCGATGACGTCGTTGAAGTTGACTCGCACCGTCACCATGCTCCGGCCCCCGGCGAACGGGATGCCGCTCGTGTTCGTGGCCGCCAGCCGATGGTACTTGTCGGACTCGTTGTTCGCGTAGTCGACCGTGAAGTTGGCCTCGAAGTCGTCATTGGTCCGCAGAGTGCTCGCCAAATCGAACAGCGTCACGTTCTCCGCAAAGGCGGTGCCTGCACGCAGCGTGTACACGATCCGCTTGTAGCGGGTATCCACGTACACGTCGATGTCAACCCGCGTGGCATTGGCGAACGAGGAGTGCTCGTAGCCGTACAGCCGCCAGCTGTTGCCCTTTGCACCGCGTGCCACGGCGTCGCCCGCTTGCTTGGCCTTAATCACCATGTCGCCACCGCCGGAGGTGAGCGTCGCCGTTGCCATCGTGCCGGTCACGGGCGTCGGGCTGCCGATCGACACCGAGGTGATCTTCAAGTCGGACACAGCGTCCTTGACCTGCTCGACCTCAAGGCGATTGCCGTTGTCGCGGACATCCTTGAAGCTGTTCACATCCACCCGGATCTCATCGCCCTTCTTCAGGGTGGTACGGGTAGTAGATCCGCCCGCTTCGGTGAGCTCAGGCACGGTGACCCTAAGACGCATCGCGGGGCGACCCGGAGCTGTATTAGGCCGCCCAGGGTCGGTCTGAGTGCTGACTGTGGTCGCAGGGACCCGCGTGTTCGTGCCGTCCGCCCTGACGGTGATCGACTTGAACAGGTTCGCGTGGTTGTGAGGCCCGTTCGTGTTCTCCAGCAGAACCGATGCGTCGGTGACGATCACGTCGAACATGTTCCGGCCGGAGACGGCGAGGATCTCCACCACAGGCCCGGCCCGATCGACCGCGGGTGCGGCGACGGTGACCGTGCTGGTCGCATCGGCCAGCAGACGCATGTCCATGTGGGCGCCGATCTTGGTGCCGCCGACCACATCAATCTTGGTGTCGCCGACCGCGAACGCCGCCGAAAGCGTGATCGTCACGGTGCGGTCGCGCACCGAGATCTCGTTCGCCACGTAGCCGTCGTCGTTGTTGGCGTTGCTCTGGGTGCCCGTGGCGAGGGTGACCGGGGTGCCGTTGACCCTGTACAGGGTCGGCTCGAGCACCGTGCCGTTGAGGGCTGCCAAGTTGTCGTCGTAGTCGATCGAACTCGCGTTGGTCAGCGTCGGGTTGATCACACCGGCGGTGTCCTTTTGGGGCAGCTTGACATCGTCGCTGAAGGTGACCATGAACCGTCCCCGAGCAACATCACGCGTGGCGTCATTGTCGTCGTGATCGATCATGACGTTCTTGGCGCTGTGGATCTCTGCCGTGATGGTCTTGGGTGCGGTGTTCGCTGCGTCGACTGCGTCGGCCATCACCTGTGCCGAGACCACTGCGCTGCCGCCGACGGCGACAAGCTCCAGATGGGTGCGGGTAGCACCGAAGCCGCGGCCGGTGGGGGTCGCAGCCAGGTACTCGCTCACCGTGGTGGGCAGCGAGCTGCCCACCAGCAGGATCGGCACAGGGCCAGCGTCGCCGAAGCCTTGACCCATGACCGGACCGGCGGTGATGCCGTCGGCGACCGCGTCGCGGTTCACCAGCGCGGCCAGCGTGGTGTCTGTGCCGAGCACAGTGCCGCAGCGGTTCGAGTCGAGCATCTCCTGAGCGACCTTCACCGAGGTGTCGGCCGCGTTTTCACCGGAGATGCGCCGGGTGGTGACCACTCCGACGTCCTCGATCAACTCCTCGATGATGGCGTGGGGCACCGCGGTGGTGCCGCCCACGATCACGACGTGCTCGACATTGGTGTCGGCCAGGTACTTCGCAGTGGCGGCATGGAGGCCGTCGCTGGTGGTCAGCAGCACCGGCACGCCCAGCGAGTAGGCGAGCGGGCCGATCACCACCGCGTCAGAACGGCCGCTGTCGCCGCCGTGCACCAGGATCGCAGCGCGCTGGTCGGAGTTGCACCATGTCGGCGCAGGGCCGCCCAGCTCGCCGGCCATCGCAGTGGCGGTCTCATAGCGGTTGTCGCCCTCGACGCGGCGCACGTCCGGCCCGGAACCCAGGCCCTCGAGTGCGTCGACCACGTCTTCGCTCACCGCCATGGCGCCGCCCGCCACGATCACGTTCGTGACGTTGTGGCGATCGATGAACCGTGCTGTGTTGTGCGGCAGCCGGTCAGAACGCGTCAACAGGATCGGCGCGTTCAGATAGCCCGCCAGGCCCGACGCCGCAACGGCGTCGATCTCGGACTCGCCAGACGCGACGATCACCGTCGCGACCGACCCCGCCTCGCGGGCGAACCGCTCGGCCAGGGCCACCGACGTGTTGTAGCGGTGCGTGCCCGCAAACTCCCGAGTCTTGTCGGGCTGGTACTGGCGCCCTTCGAGGACGCCGTCGTCGTACACGCGCAAGTAGAACTCGTCGTCAGTACTCACCAGCATCTCGCTGGCAGTGTTCGCAGCGCCCGCAGGCTGCCCTGCCACCACGGCCAGCACCGACGCCACAAGCATCGCCGCCAGAACCGCAGCTACAGAGCGGCTGCCGCGCCGCCTGGTTCGAATAGTCAACTTCCTAGCCTCCTGTGCTGGGAATTCATGGGATGTAGTGCCGGGCTCCGGCGCCTCATGGCACCGATCTCCCGCCTGACATGTAGAACCGCGCAAGGGCGCTCCCTGTGACACGGCCTTTGGGGAAGGGTACGGGTTGCCTCCCACCAGCGCAAGCAACCCCCCACCGCCATCCCCACCAGCCCCGTGTGACGCCCGCGGTCCTCCTGACGGCCCGCCTCGCGCCGGGCGGCCGCTTCCTTGCGGTCGGCCTCACGGGCATCGACGAGCCAGATCGACACCACGGCATTCCCCACAGACCCGTTCCGGCAAGTTCGCAAGCGCCCGAGCGCTCAGCCGATCACCCCAGCAGCGTCGAGCCAGATCGACACCACGGCGGTCAGACCGATGCCGGCAAGCCAATAGTGACGAACGCGGCTCTCGGCGCGGTCCTCGGCGCGCTGGGCCACCAAGGCATCGACCTTCCTGTCGAGACCGGTAACCCTCGTATCGAGGACGGAGACCTTCTCGTTGACCGCGGAGACCTTCTCGTCGACGGCGGCGAGGTCGTCCTTTGTGGCGAACCGTGCCAGCTCGCCGGTCAGGAACCCCTTGGTCACCAAGTCAGACAGCGGCGCAGGCGCGAGACACGACATCAAGTACTCCGCGCGGCGCTCGTCGAGCTGCTCACGGAACCAAGCGTAGAGCCGAGAACGGTCTTCTTCAGACACAGCGGACTCCTCTCGGCAGCGGGGCGGCCGGCGCTGGGAGAAAATCGCTTGGCCGGGGTGTCGTGCCGGTCCTAGGTTGCCTCGCGAGCGCGCCGGCCAGGCACGCGTGAGAGCCGGGAGGCACTGTGGGTACTATCGCTGAGGTGACCGAAGACCGCCCATCGGCTGTTGCAAGCGACGCGGTCGCACAGCAGCCGGCCGCGTTGTCGACGGCGCGCGCTGCCGAACGGCGATCGCTGCTGGTGCCGGTGCTGAGCACGGCGTGCGCAGCACTGATCGCCGGCGTGCTCACAATGGCCGTGGTGGGCTTCAACACTCTGCGCGACGACATGCGCACCGAGATCGGGAGTGTGCGCGGCGAGATCGGCAGTGTGCGCGGCGAGATCGGGAGTGTGCGCGCCGAGATCGGGAGTGTGCGCGCCGAGATCGGAATGCTCCGCAACGACATGCACACCGAGATCGGGATGCTTGACGCCAAGATCGACACGCAGATCGGGATGTTCCGCGACGACATGAACGCGAGGTTCGGCGAGGTCAACGCGATCTTGCTCGATCACGCCGAGCGCCTGGCGCGCATCGAGACGACCCTGGGCGTCGAGTCGCCGCCTGCACAGCAGCCCTAGACAGCCGCGGCGAGCAGGTCGGCGAGCGACTGCGACCAACCCGCCAGCCGCCACGATCTCCAACGCCAAAGCAACCGCCATCCCCACCAGCCACGTGTGACGCCCGCGGTCTTCCTGACGGTCAGCCTCGCGCTGGGCGGCCGCTTCTTTGCGGTCGGCCTCACGGGCATCGACGAGCCAGATCGACACCACGGCATTCCCGACAGACCCGTTTCGGCAAGTTCGCGAGCGTCTGAGCGCTCAGCCGATCACCCCAGCAGCGTCGAGCCAGATCGACACCACAGCGGGGCGGCCGGCGCTGGGAGAAAATCGCTTGGCCGGGGTGTCGTGCCGGTTTTAGGTTGCCTCACAAGCGCGCCGGCCAGGTGCGCGTGAGAGCCGGGAGGCACTGTGGGTACTATCGCTGAAGTGACCGAGGATCGCCCATCGGCTGTCGCAAGCGACGCGGTCGGCCAGCAGCGAGCCGCGCGGTGCGCGCAGCGGGTTGGAGTTCGGCGGTCGCGGGTGGTGCCGGTGCTGAGCACGGGATGCGCGGCACTGATCGCCGGAGTGCTCACGATGGCCGTGGTGGGCTTCAACACACTGCGCGACGAGATCAGCAGCGTGCGCGGCGAGATCGGGAGTGTGCGCGCCGAGATCGGGATGCTCCGCGACGACATGCACACCGAGATCGGGAGTGTGCGCGGCGAGATCGGGATGCTCCGCGACGACATGCACACCGAGATCGGGATGCTGCGCAATGACATGAATGCGAGGTTCGCTCAAGTTGACGAGCGGTTCGGGGAGGTCAACGCGATCCTGCTCGATCACACCGAGCGTCTGACGCGCATCGAGACGACACAGAACGTCAAGTCGCCGCCCGCGCAGCAGCCCTGACAGACCCGTTTCGGCAAGTTCGCGAGCGCCTGAGCGCTCAGCCGATCACCCCAGCAGTGTCGAGCCAGATCGACACCACAGCGGTCAGACCGATGCCGGCAAGCCAATAGTGACGAACGCGGCTCGTCGCACGGTCCTCGGCGCGGTCCTCGGCGCGCTGGGCCACCAAGGCATCGACCTTCCTGTCGAGACCGGTAACCCTCGTATCGAGGACGGAGACCTTCTCGTTGACCGCGGAGACCTTCTCGTCGACGGCGGAGACCTTCTCGTCGACGGCGGCGAGGTCGTCCTTTGTGGCGAACCGTGCCAGCTCGCCGGTCAGGAACCCCTTGGTCACCAAGTCCGACAGCGGCGCAGGCGCGAGGCACGACATCAAGTACTCCGCGCGGCGCTCGTCGAGCTGCTCACGAAACCAAGCGTAGAGGCGAGAACGGTCTTCTTCAGACACAGCGGACTCCTTTCAGCAGCGATCCGCTGCGCACAAGCCGGCGCTGGGAGAAAATCGCTTGGCCGGGGTGTCGCGCCGGTCCTAGGTTGCCTCGCGAGCGCGCCGGCCAGGCACGCGTGAGAGCCGGGAGGCACGGTGAGTACTATCGCTGAGGTGACCCAAGACCGCCCGTCGGCTGCCGCGCCCGACGCGGTCGCACAGCAGCCGGCCGCGTTGTCGACGGCGCGGGCCGCCGAGCGGCGATCGCTGCTGGTGCCGGTGCTGAGCACGGCGTGCGCAGCACTGATCGCCGGCGTGCTCACGATGGCCGTGGTGGGCTTCAACACTCTGCGCGACGACATCAGATCGCTCGACGCCAAGATCGACACACAGATCGGCAGTGTGCGCGGCGAGATCGGGATGCTGCGCGACGACATGAACGCGAGGTTCGCGCAGGTGGACGAGCGGTTCGGGGAGGTCAACGCGATCTTGCTCGATCACACCGAGCGTCTGGCGCGCATCGAGACGACCCAGAGCGTCGAGTCGCCGCCTGCACAGCAGCCCTAGACAGCTCGGTGAGCGACTGCAACCAACCATGACAGCCTCCGAGTGCCAGTCGGCTGAACCCAAGCCTCAGTCTTCCGCCATCGTCGGGCGTAACGCCGAACCCCGGCGTTAGCGTCCCTTCGATGCGCAGGGCCGTGTTGTCAGCGGCGGCGGCGGCATTGGTCGCTGCGCCCGTTCTCGGCCTGCCTGCGTCCGTCTCGGCTTCGACGTCGGCGAGTTCCGCTGACCTGGACTGGCGACCTTGATCTGGGTTACATAGATCTCGCCACGCAGCCGCTGCTTGCGCGCAAGAGAATATTATGCAATCTTCTCTTCGCAAAGCCAGAAATCCGCCATCTAAAGAGAATATATTTCAATCTTCCTCAACAAACTGCCTAGACGTGAGTTGTGAGCGGAAGATTGAAGAATCTTGCGTTCGTTGGCTAGAGTGACAGACATGGCGCGGCGGCAGCTTCAGCTCGCAGACATCGCCGACGATCTCGCGGCCGGCCAGTTCTGGGGCCTGTTCGGCGAGGTCGAGCACGAGACCCTCGACTTCAAGGGCGGACCCGGGGACAGCTTCAAGGAGCTGCTGCCCGCCATGGCCATGACCGACGGCGGGCTGGTGATCCTCGGCGTCAGCGATACCGACGGCGTGCGCGAGGTCATCGGCTGCCCGCTGAGCCAGCGTGTCCAGGACAGCATCACCCGATACGCCAACCAATGCGATGTCCCCGTCGAGCTCAAACCGTTCCGTGTCGACGGCGCGGAGCTCATCGCGGTGCAAGTCCCCCAGATCGGCGGCCGCATCGTCACCACACCCGACGGGCGGCTGCTTCGCCGCGTCGGCGGCGATTCCCAGCCGCTGGTGGGCGACGCGCTCGCTTCGTTCGTCCGAGACCGGTCCCGCCGCTCGGCAGAAGAAGAGCCGTTGAACCGCCGATTCGACCCTGCCGAGTTCGACATCGACCTCGTCAACGCGGCGCTCGCGCGCAGCCGGCGTCCTTCTGCGGCCGAGGCAGACCTCCACAGCGCACTCGTCGACCTGCATCTCGCCGAGCGGGCATCCAGCGGCGACATCGAGGCGACGACCGCAGCAGCGATTCTCTTCGCACGCGACCCGCGCCAATTCGTCGCCGGCGCCGCTGTGCAGCTCGTACGCCGAACAGGCACCGGCCCCAAAACCGGCCCCACCTCAGACCGACACGAGTGCTGGGGACCGCTGGAGGCCGTCTTCGGCTGCTGCGTCGAGTTCATCGACAAGCACACTCGCACCTACGAAGCGGTGTCGGGCCTGTTTCGCGAGCCCATCCCCGAATACCCCCATGCTGTGGTGCGCGAGGCACTGCTGAACGCGCTCGCGCACCGCGACTACGGCCGGGTAGGAACCACGATCGACGTCACCGTCTGGGACGACCGCATCGAGATCCGCAGCCCCGGCCCCCTCGCCGGCCACATCACCATCGACAACATGCGGCTCGAGCACTTCAGCCGCAACCGCCGTCTGATGAGGACGCTGCGCAGCTTGGGCCTCGTAGAGGAGTACGGAGAGGGAGTCGACCGCATGTTCCAAGAGATGGAATCACGCCTCATGCACCCTCCCGAATTCACCGCCACACCCGATTCGCTCACCGTGACACTGCGCAGCCAGTTCCTGATCGATCTCGACGAGCAGGCATGGCTGCTCGCACTGGACCCATGGGCAGGCTCGGCCGCGCAGCGTCGCGTGCTCGTCGAGCTCCGACGGCGCGGCGAAGCCGCCAAGCGGCACCTCGCCGACGTGCTTCCGAACACCGACCTGGACGCCCTGCTCGACGACATGCGCCTGAGCGGACTCGTCGAACGCGTGGGCCGCGCCGGCGGCACGCAGTACCGACTGTCCAACGACCTCATCAGACGCGCCGGGACGCCGACCGGAGACAAGACGCTCGATCGCGCCACCAGGCTGCTGCAAGCAATCGAACACCACGGCAGCATCACCACGACAGAGGCGGCGAACCTGCTCGGCGTCGACCGGGCAGCAGCCCGCAAAATCCTCAACGACCTCACCGCCGCAGGCCAGACCCAAGCAGTCGGCAACACACGCGCACGCCGCTACTGCCCAGCCGCGAGCCCGCCCAGACGAACCACCCCCGCCTAGAGCCGACTCAAGACGGCAGACGCGAAGAACCCCGGGGCAGAAGCCCCGGAGTTCTCCTTGGTCTCGCCAGCCGGTCGGCTGGGTCAGCCGTCGATCAGGCGAAATCGCCTAGTCGTGTCCCTAGATGATTGGTTCCAAGGGGTTAGTGGTCGTAGTGGGTGAGTGATCGGGCGGGCTCGTTGCGGGCGGCGGGGCGCACGAACCCGCGCTCGGACTCATGGCCCAAAAGCGCCGAGATCACCGCCAAGGTGGCCAGCTCCGCGTCCGACAGCTTCGGGGCGAACCCCACCGGGGGCCGCCACGAGCTCTCGGCGCTGCTCGTGCAGGTCGCCCCCGAAGCAGGCCGCATCGCGGTGCCTTCATTCCCGACAGACCCGTTTCGGCAAGTTCGCGAGCCGCCGAGCGCTCAGCCGATCACCCCAGCAGCGTCGAGCCAGATCGACACCACGCCGGGGCGGCCGGCGCCGGGCGAAAATCGCTTGGCCGGGGTGTCGCGCTGGTCCTAGGTTGCCTCGCGAGCGCGCCGGCCAGGCACGCGTGAGAGCCGGGAGGCACGGTGAGTACCATCGCTGAGGTGACCCAAGACCGCCCGCCGGCTGCCGCGCCCGACGCGGTCGCACCGCAGCCGGCCGCGTTGTCAACGGCGCGCGCTGCCGAACGGCGATCGCTGCTGGTGCCGGTGCTGAGCACGGCGTGCGCAGCACTGATCGCCGGCGTGCTCACGATGGCCGTGGTGGGCTTCAACACTCTGCGCGACGACATCCGCACCGAGATCGGGAGTGTGCGCGGCGAGATCGGGAGTGTGCGCGGCGAGATCGGGAGTGTGCGCGGCGAGATCGGAATGCTCCGCAACGACATGCACACCGAGATCGGGATGCTCCGCGACGACATGCACACCGAGATCGGGATGCTTGACGCCAAGATCGACACGCAGATCGGGATGCTCCGCGACGACATGCGCACCGAGATCGGGATGCTGCGCTACGACATGAATGCGAGGTTCGGCGAGGTCAACGCGATCTTGCTCGATCACACCGAGCGTCTGGCGCGCATCGAGACGACCCAGAGCGTCAAGTCGCCGCCTGCACAGCAGCCCTAGACAGCTCGGACGCAAGACGGCGGTATCGCGAGCGTCTGAGCGCTCAGCCGATCACCCCAGCAGCGTCGAGCCAGATCGACACCACGCCGGGGCGGCCGGCGCCGGGCGAAAATCGCTTGGCCGGGGTGTCGCGCTGGTCCTAGGTTGCCTGTCGCCAGTCCGCGGTCGGCGGCGTCTTGGCCGAGAGCGCGACATGCCGGGTGCGTCGGGTCGTTCATCTCGTTGCGCCGACGGATGCGCTTGCGGTCGGTAGGACCCATCTGGCCGGCCATGGCCAACGGGTCGTCCACGACACGCAGCCGCACGTTGGGCCGGGATCGACCGTGGCTGCTACAGGGTGCCAGTCGGCTGACCGCCAAGAGTGAGAACCGAATCACGTTTAGTCGCCGGCGGTGGGGGTGGCTGTTTCGGTGCCGATGGCTGGGATGCCCATGTCGTGGTAGGTGGCCATCGGGAAGTACGGCACGCCGAGCTCGTCGAATGAGCGCTGGGCGTCGTGGCCCCGGTCGGCCAGCGTGACCGCCGCCACCACCTGCGCGCCGGTGTCACGCACGTTCTCATACGCCCGCAGGATCGACCCGCCAGTAGTGACCACGTCGTCGATGAGCAGCACCCGGTTGGCGTCGCCGATCCGTGTGCCCTCCACCAGACGGTTGGTGCCGCGCCCCTTCGCTTCCTTGCGCACGATGAACCAGCTCGAGCCGCTCACCATCGCAATGGCGGCAGCGAGCGCGTCGGCGCCGAGCGTGAGACCGCCGACCGTGTCGAAGCGGACGCCGGCTGCGGTCACCCGCTCGGTGATGGCCTCGGCGGCGAGGCGGAGATCGTCGCCGGCCCCGAGCGCCACCTTGCCGTCGATGAAGTAGCGCGAGTAACTGCCCGAGGCAAGCTGCACCGGTTCGGGCAGCTCGGTGAGACCCTTGCTGCGCAAGATCTCCAACAGTTGCTGCGACGCTGGGGTGCTCATGGGCGCCAAGCGTAAAGCCGGGAACGCAGGGCGCAGGCATGCCGTCAGCCGGGCTCGGCTGATGTTCGTGCTCTGGCAGACCGTCTGCACCGAGCTGAGTGAGCGTGCCCGATCCCATGCGGCAAATCGGTGGGGTGGCATTAATTCGTTGCAGATTTCCGGCTCGCCGGATTACGGTGTGACTGCCTCGCTGCCCAGCTTATGCGGCGGTCGAACAAGAACCAGATGTGCGCTATCCAGCGCCGCGAGACCCAGCGAGGCCCGATGTCCACACCGACCGAGACGACCGCCGCCATGATCGCACCGGGCGACACCACCCACGCCGTGACAGCCGAATCGGCAGCACCCGAACCGCAAGCCTCGGTGCCGCCGGCTGGCGCAGCTCAGTTCGAACCGCTCGCCGCAGAGCGCACCGAGCGCAGGACGGTGTCGCCCAACGCGGTGATCGGCGTGATGGGAGGGCTGATCGCCGCGTTGCTGGGGGGCATCTTCGCGCTGCTGGTGTGGCAGTTCGGCGCGCTGAACGACAGCATCGACCACCTCAGTGCCCGCATCGACAGCCAGGGCGCTGAACTCAGGGCCGAGATGGACACGCTGCGCACCGACCTGCGTTCCGAGATGGACACGCTGCGCACCGATCTGCGTTCCGAGATCGGCCAGTTGCGCACTGAGATGCAGGCCGGGTTCCGCAGCGTCAACGAGACGCTGCTGGACCACACCGACCGTCTCGCCCGACTCGAAGCCGCTCCCGCGAACCCAGTCCCAGAGCCCTAGTTCCTGCGGCCGGCTTCTCCGCCCGAGAACGACGTGCTCGCGGCGTTCGAGGACCGCATTCTGCCGGCGGATGTCAGTCGCCGAGTTCTCGGATCATGCGCAGCTCGGCAGGCACGCCATGAGTGTGCGGATCCGGGGCGATGGTGCGGGCGACCGTCTCGAAGCCGAGCGTTTCGTAGAACCGCACAGCCGGATTGTTCTCGAACACATCGAGATGGACGCTGCGGAGGCCCGCGCGGCGGCATGGTCGAGCAGTCGGCGGCCAATGCCACCCCCACGCCGTGAGGGTGCCACTGCAAGCATGTCCACGTAGTAGGCGTCTTCGGGAATCTTCGGAATCAGCCAGCGTGCGAGACGGCGCCGTCCGCGAACGCCGTGCAACTCGCTCGCGGCGAGTGCGCCTTCGGCGGCCATAGCCGCCCATGCCGATTCGAGTGCAACAGTCCGGGCTTCCATGTCAGCGGCAGTGCCTCCGAACTCGACTCCGACGGGCTCGACCTCCGCGGCAGCGGCAGCGGCAGCGGCCAAGTCGAATGCTGCATGCGCTGCGTCGAACCCGGCCAGGGTGCCGGCAGTCGCCCACGAGACTCCGAGCATCTTGTCGAACAATGCTCGCCCGCCGAACTGGTAGCTGAACGTCTCTGGGCCGGTGGAGAACAGCAGATCGAGTATCGGCGCAGCGAAAAGCGCTCGCTCATGACGCTGCACACGCCGGATTGTGACCTTCACCGCCCCACGCTGTCACACCTGCCGGGCGGGCGCAGCGAGCAGCCGGCGGCGCGTCAGGAGCGGTGGGCGGCTATGGCGGCGAGGGCATCTTCGAGGGTTTCGACGCCTACGACGGCGACCGAGGGTTCGGCGACGGCGGCCGCCTCTTCCACTTGCGATGCGGGCACGAGGAAGAGGTCGGTGCCGGCTCGCACGACGGCGTGAGACTTCTGCGGCACGCCGCCGATAGGACCCACCGAGCCGTCGTGGTGGATAGTGCCGGTGGCGGCGACGTCGAGGTCGCCCGTGAGCGGTTCGGGCGTGAGGGCGTCGATGACCGACAGAGTGAAGGCCAGGCCGGCCGACGGGCCGCCGATGTTCTCGATGTGCAGCCGCACGTCGATGGGCGGCTCGGCGAATTCGACGTGGGTGGTGACGATGACGCCGAGCAGGGCGACGCCGTCTCGGTCGGCCAGGGTGACAGTGACGGTGCGGGTCTGGCCGTCGGGGGCGAGCGCGGTGAACGTGGCGGTGGCGCCCGGCTCGTGGGCCTTGACCGTGTCGGACAGCTGCCGGGCCGTGGTGATGGCCGAGTCGCCGACCCTTTGCACGATGTCGCCTTCCAGGAGGGCGCCGTCGGCCGGGGCGTCGGGCATGACCCGTGCGATGCGGGCGCCGATGGGGGTCATGATCTCGTGGCCCAGGTGCTCGAGGGCGACGGCCACGGCCACCTGGGTGGACTGGTCCATCTGAAGCCGGCCGGCGTCACGGTTCTCGGCGACAGTGCGCTCGCCGAGGATGTCTTCGATGTCGACCACTTCGAGGGCGCCGTCGAGCCAGCCGCCGAGCACCTCGAACAGCGACGGGGCGAAGCTGGTTCGGACGCTGACGAGGGAGATGGTGGCGTCGGAGGCGTAGGCGGGGTGGTCGCGGACGTCGACGAACTCTTCGATGTCGGCCGTGGTGCCGGGGGCGATGACGGCCTTGTCGATGAGCGTGGTGGTGAAGCCGGTGACAATGAGGAGTGCCAACACGAGCATGCCCCCGATGAGTGCGTTGGAGCCTCGGGAATACTGGCGGGCGCGCGGGTGGCCCGAAGCCGTGTGGGTGGCGTCGGTGTCGATAGCAGCAACACCGAAGTCGGCAGCATCGGCGTCGGCGACAGCGAATCCAGCCGCGGCTTCGACCGCAGGGTCGGAAGCGGTGGACTCGGCTGCGAGCGCGGCTCGAGTCTCGCGTGCGGGGTATGCCCCGTCGGGTCGCTCGGTTTCGGCGGCGGGCGGTGGAGCAAACCCCAGATCGTCGAGCGATCCCGCAAGCGCGCGCCAGCCGAGATCTGCGTCATCGTCGGGCACCTCGTCGAGCCGGTCGTCCTGTACGTCATCGAGCCGGTCGCCCGGCCGGTCGTCGGGCACGTCGCGCACATCGTCCAGCCGATCGCCGGGCACGTCGCGCATGTCGTCGAGCCAGTCGCCCGGCCGGTCGTCAGGCACGTCGTCGGGCACGTCTGCTGGCGCGCTGCGGGGATCGGCGTCGAGACGTGCGTCGGGATCGTCGTCTGGCGGGCCGGCGGTCGCGTCGGTCACAGGCGCACAGCGTGCCATGCGCCCTGTCCAGGGCACGCGCGGTGGGGTCGCAGATGGGGCATATTGGGCACATGGAACCGAGGCGCGCCGAGCCAGGGCACATGGGAGCGCAGCGCATCGAGCCGAGGCACCCGGAATCTGGGCGCATCGAACCGGGGCGGTGGCCGTACAAGCCCACGGCGATCTGGCGCAAGCTGGTTGCAGTGCTCGGGTTGGGAGCGTTCACGGCCATCTGCTTCATTGCCCTGGTGGCGCTGGTGCTGGTTGGCGCGGTGGTAGGCGCGTTGGTGCTCGAAGCGCTGATCGGGTGAACAGCAATGAGGCCACGGGCTTCTAGCGAGGGCACTGGCGCTGGTCTGATGACTTGTGGGTGAGTCCGAGGACGGTCTCGGTGATCTGCTGATGGCAGGCGATGCCAGCAGGGCGAAGGGCGAGGCGTACGCACGCCGGCTGGAAGCGATTGTGGCGGGTCATCGGGGCGAAGCGGCCGTGGCGGAGCGGTTGCTGGATGACGGCGATCCGGGCGTGCGGGCGGCGGCGCTCGGAGCGCTGGCTCGGTGCGGGACGCTGCAGGCGGAACAGGTGGGGCAGGCATTGAGGGACGAGGCAGCGACGGTGCGATGCCGGGCCGCGGAGCTGGCGCCGCCCGAAGTCGAGCTCGTGGGGCTGCTGAGCGATCCGGATGCGTCGGTTGTTGAGATGGCAGCAGCGGCTCTTGGCGAGCGCGACCGGGACTCTGGGCCAGTCAGGGAGCTGTGCCGGGTGGCCCGCAGCCATGACGATCCGCTGTGCCGGGAGAGCGCTGTGGCGGCGTTAGGCGCAATCGCCGCCGGCTTGGACGCCGAGGAGGATGCCCCGCACGAGGCTGCCGCCGACCCGGACGCCGAGGAGGATGCCCCGCACAAGGCTGCCGCCGACCCGGACGCCGAGGAGGATGCCCCGCACAAGGCTGCCGCCGGCTCGGACGCCGAGGAGGATGTCCCGCACGAGGCTGCCGCCGACCCGGAGGCCGGGCCGGTAACGACCCCCACCGCTACGCCAAGCGCGCAGGCCGGAGCGGGCGCGGCGCATGTCGCTGCCCGTGCGATGGCGCTCGAGGTGTTGCTGGCCGCCATGGACGACCGGCCGCAGATCCGACGCCGTGCGCTGCTCGGGCTGTACCAGTTCGACGACGACCGAGCTGCCGACGCCGTGCGGGCAGCAATCGAGGATCGAGACCGCCAGGTACGGGCCGTCGCCGGCGAACTGCTCGGCGTGCCCGTGCGCTGAGCTAGCGGCCGGGGATCGTGTGCGAGGCGTGGAGCGACTCGAAGTTCTCGAGCGCCCGGCCGGCGCCCAGCACGACCGTCTCGAGCGGCGACTCCGAGCGCAGCACGGGCACACGTGCCTCAGATGCGATGCGCTGGTCGAGGCCCCGCAGCAGCGAGCCGCCGCCGACCATGAGGGCACCGGTGTGGATGAGATCTTGTGCCAGCTCGGGCGGCGCCTCGCCCAAGCACTCCAGGACAGCCTCCACGATGAGCTCGACCGTGTCGGCCAGTGCGGAGCGCACCTCGGTGGGGGTGATGACGAAGGTGCGAGGCAGACCCGTCGACAGGTCACGGCCCTTCACCTCGGCATCGAACTTCTCGTCGACCGGCCATGCCGAGCCGATGCTGATCTTCAGCTCCTCTGCCGTGCGCTCGCCGATGGCGATGCCGTAGACGCGACGGGCGTAGTTCATCAGCGCAGTGTCGAAGTCGAACGACCCCACGCGAACCGCACGCAGCGACACCAGGCCGCCGAGCGACACCATGGCGATCTCGGCGGTGCCGCCGCCGACGTCGATCACCAGCGAGCCGGTGGGCTCGTGGATCGGCAGCCCCGAGCCGATGGCCGCAGCGATCGGCTGCTCGATGAGCCTGACGTCTGATGACCCGGCCCGCCGCGCCGCCTCGATCACCGCCCGCCGTTCCACCGGAGTGATCAGCGACGGCACGCAGACGGCCACGCGGGTGCGGCCGAAACGGCCGACGCCCACGCCCTGCAGGATGAGCCGGATCATGCGCTGGGTGATGTCGAAGTCGGTGATGGCGCCATTGCGCAGCGGCCGCGCAGCGATGATGTAACTCGGCGTGCGCCCGATCATCTGCCAGGCTTCACGCCCCACCGACAGCACCTCGCCAGAGCGCTCATTGAGCGCGATGACCGACGGCTCGTTGAAAACGATGCCGCGCCCCCGCTCGTACACCAGCGTGTTCGCGGTGCCGAGATCGATCGCCAGGTCACGAGCCAGAACGACGCCTCTGGTCGGGATTCTGGTCGGCGGAGTTCACGCGGTCGTGCCGCCGTTCGGCGCCAGGCGGGCGGGGCACCGCCCGGCGGCTCCGCTGCTCGCCGGCCGGCTGCGGGAGCTCTTCGAGGTCGGCGCTTATCGGCGGCAGCAGCGGCAACGAGTAGTCGCGCTCGACCAGCCGGATGCTCGTCGGCGCCCGTGGCTTGCGGGCCGGAACGAGTGCAGCAGGCTGTCGTGCCGCTCGCCGATTTCGATGTCGGCCGCGCCGCTCGGCGATTTCGGCGCCGGCCATCGCGGCAGTGGCACGCCCGGCGGGCTCGGCCTCGTCGGACGCAACCGCAGCGTTGCCGGGTGCTTCCCTGCGGGGGTTGCCGCCTCTGCGTCGGCGCATCGCCCGTACGAGTCCCGGCGTGCTCGACGGCATGTCATCGGTCTCAGGGGGGGCGATCGACTCGAGCCTGCGCCGGAACGGCTCCGTCTCGTCGTCGGTCACCTGCTGGTGCTTGATGCGAGCGCCGATACCCAAGACGATCATCCCCAGCAACGGCACCACGATCGCGATCGCCAGGAACAGCAGCGGGCTCATGACCTGGGCACCTGCGCGATCGGCTGCGACTGCAGGCCCCAGTCGGTGCCGGCGTCGTGATGCTCCTGCTTCCAGATCGGCACCGTGGCCTTCAGCGTGTCGATGCCGAATCGGGCAGCTTCGAAGGCTTCACCCCGGTGCGGCGCCGAAGCGGCCACCACCACCGAGCTTTCCTTCAGGTTGAGCGAGCCCAGCCGGTGCAGCAGCGCCACCTTGCGCACGCTCGGCCACCGCCGGCGCAACTCGGCGGCAATGTCGGCCAAGCGAGGCGCCACCTCCGACTCGTATGCCTCGTACACCAACCGGGTCACGCCCGTGCGGTGCTCGGCGTGGTCGCGGACCGTGCCGGAGAACAGCACCACCGCTCCCGCCGCCGGGTCGAGCGCCCATTGGTAGACGGCGGCGATCGGCAGCTCGTCGTGAGTCAGCTCCACCCATGTGTCGGCCGAGTCGGCATCGGGCTGCATCATCATCGCAAAGCGTAGGAGCGCCGGAGCCAGGCCGCGGCAGCCCAGCCGCCTGCGGCCACCGCGGCCCCCGCGCCGAGCAGCGTGGCGTACTGGCGCTGGCGCGCATTGAGGTCGTCCCAGGGCATTCCGGCGTCGGCGATCACGAACGCCTGGGCGCTGCTGTAGCGGGGCGCCCAGCCCTCGGCCCGCAACCGGTCGTTAGCCACCACCCAGCTGTAGCGGGTGTAGGGGAGCAGCCCTTCGGGCGCAGCGTGGCCCACTCGGCGGGCCACGTAGCGGTCGAGCCGCTTGGGCAGCGGCATCGGCAGCCGGATCTTGGGGCGGGCCCCCAGCAGCGCCCGCAGCTCACCGGGCGACAGCCAGCCGTCGGGCGCCACGTTGAACACGCCCGACAGCCGGCGCTGCGTGGCCAGCACCACCGCCGAGGCCAAGTCGTCGAGGTGCAGGAACTGCACCGGCGGGTCGTCGCTGCCCGTGCGGATGGGCGCTGCGGCCAGCATCGCCTCGCCGATCGGGCCGCCCAGGCCGCTCGACACCACCGGGGCGGGGCGCAGGATCGCCACCGAGCGATCGCCCTGATCGCACCACTCCAGCACCATCCGCTCGGCGTCGGCATGATGCACAGCCCACGACGCCTCCAAGTTGGGGCGCACGGGCAGATCCTCGGAGATCGGCGTGGGATGGTTCGGCCAAGCTCCGTACACGCTGGCGCTCGACACCATCGTGAGGTGCCGCACGCCGCCGGCCGCAGCCAGCACTCGTCGCACCCGGTCGGAGGTCACCTCCCGGGTCAGCCGCAGATGCACCAGCGTCTCGGCGCCGCCCAAGTCGTACTGGCCGTCGGCATCAGCACCGGCACCGGCACCGGCACCGGCGTCGTCGACGTCGAGCACGTCGAACGACTGGGACAGCCACCGCAGCACCCGAGCACCGATCACGCCGCCCGCACCCGACACAGCGATCCGGCTCATGTCCCTACCATGCCTCACCCATGACCCCGCCCCCGGTCACGGCGCCCCGCAGCGGTGGTTGATCGCAGCCCGCTGCCGCCAGGGCGCTGCTCCGGTGCACCGTGGCCCGTCGTACGATGCCGTTGTGGACGACGATGACGACAACCCGTTCTCGGGCATCCCGTTCCTCGGCGACATGGCATCCATCTTCGGGGGCAACGACGAGCAGCTCTGGGAAGGCGCCCGCCAGGCCGCCAACCAGCTCGCGACCGGCGGCAAGCTCGAACACAACGTCGACCCCGTCGAGCGGCACCGCCTCAGCGAGATCAGCCGTGTGGCAGAGCTGCACGTGGCACATGTCACCGGCCTGCAGGTCGCGCCGCAGCTCGAGCCGGTCACGCGTTCGGGCTGGGCCACCAGCGCGCTGGAGACCATCCGCCCGCTCATGGACCGGCTCTCGGAGCGCCTGAAGCAGCCCGATCCAGCGAGCAGCACGGCGCACGACCCCTTCGCCGGCCTGCTGGCCATGATGAGCCCCATGACCGTGGCGATGACCGCCGGCATGATGGCCGGCCACCTCGCCGCCAGCGCATTCGGCAACTCCGACCTCATGATCCCGATGCCCCGGGTGCTCATCGTGACCGCCAACATCGCCGAGTTCGCCGACGAATGGAGCCTCGACGTCGACGACGTGATGCTGTGGGTGGCCATCCGGGAGCACACCATGCACGCCGTACTGGCCGAGCCCGACATCGGGGAACAGCTCGACCGGCTGCTGGCCGACCATGTCGACGGCTTCCGCCGCGGTGACCCCATGGACTTCGGCGACCTGGAGCTGCCCGCTTCGCTCGGCGATGCCAGCGACCCGCAGCAGCTCCAGGCGCAGTTCGGCGAACAGCTCCAGCGCATCTTCGGCAATCCCGAACTGCTGCTCGGCGTGACCCGCGACGAGCACCAGAGCATCAGCCGGCTCGAGACGCTGATCTGCGTGCTGACGGCATATGTCGACGACGTGGTGGCCCAGGCCGGCCCCCGCCTCATCGGCGGGTTCGGTGCGCTCAGCGAGGCCGTCCGCCGCCGCGCTCTCACGGGCGCCGACTACGCCGACCGGCTGCTCGGCGTGCGGCTGACCGCCGAGGCACGCGAACGGGGCGACAGCTTCATCGCCGGCGTGATCGAGCGAGCCGGCCGCGAAGGACTGGCCCGCCTCTTCGAGCCCGGCGGGCTGCCCACGCCCAACGAGCTCGTCGCACCCGGCCTCTGGCTCGCCCGCCTCGACCTGCCCCTCTAGCTCTGCTTGGAGCGGCGGATTCGGGTGCGGACACGGGTGGCGATGATCTCCGACGGCGGACGCCGGCCCCGCGCCAGCGCCCACAGCCCGCCCGCATACAGCACCACCGCAACCAGGCCGGCGATCCCCAGCAGCATCACCCCGGCCCGCAGCGGCAGGATGCCGCTGGGCGCCGCCACCGGCACCAGCCCGCCGATCACCCACATGAGCTGGAAGCGGGTCTCGAAGCGGGCGAAGGTGCGCCCCCGGTCGGCGGGCACCTCGTCGCGCTGCACGATCGCGTCGAAGCACAGCTTCCCCAGCGCCGACATGAGGCCGATCACCATGGCCAGCACCAGCACCGAGAAACGGTCGGGCGCGGTCACCACATAGAACGACACCGCAGCCGCCAGCACCAGCGTGCTGGCCAGCAGCACCTCTTCACGGACACGGCGCCTCAGCCACGGCGCACCCACAGCGCCGATGAGCTGGCCCACCGCGCTGGCGGTGAACATGAAGCCGAACCACCACGGCGCTGCGTCGTCGGTGCGCAGCCAGAACGCGATGAGGAACAGCGTGAAGCCGGTCATGGCCCGCACGACGCCCATGGCCGAGCCCGCCAGCAGCATCCCGCCCCGCCGCCGTGTGGCCTGTGCGGGCTGGCCGGCAGGGGCAGGCTGAGCAGGCTGGGCAGGTCGCACGGCGAAGCGAGGCAGCCGCCGAGCCGGGAACGTCATCAGCACGAACACCACCGCCGCCAGCACCAGCACCCAGCGCGACGACGCCAAGCTCAGCAGCACGCCCGGCCCCGCAGCCAGCGCACCGCCCAGCCCGCTCAGCAGCATCAGCTTCGAATTGGCCTCGACCAGGTCGCGCTCCTCGCGCACCAGCCCCGGCACCACCGCGCTCTTGGCCACGTGATAGGTCTTGGCCGCCACCAGCGCGCCGAACGCCTCGGGGAACAGCAGCAGCGAGTCGAGATGGCGCACCATCAGCAGCGCCAGCACCGCCCGGGCGATGCCGGCGCCGATGATCATCCCCCGCCGCCCGCCGCGGCTGCGGTCGACCAGCGGCCCGATCAGCGGCCCCACCACCGCGAACGGCGCCATCGTCACCAGCAGGTACAGCGCCACCCTGGGCCGCGCAGCCGCAGGATCGAGGTTGAAGAACAGCGACCCGGCGAGCGCGATCGCGATCAGCGCATCACCGGCAGCAGACAGCAGATGCGTGCGGGCAAGCCACGTGAACGGCTGCATCAAGCAGCAGGGGGCGCGGCGCGCTCGTAGCGGTAGCCCAGACCACGAATGGTGGTGATGCGCTGCGGGTTCGACGGATCGGCCTCGATCTTGGCCCGCAGCCGCTTGACGTGAACGTCGATCGTCTTGGTGTCGCCCACGTAGTTGTATTCCCACACGTTCTGCATGAGGCTGTCACGGGTCACCACCCGCCCGGCATGGGCCAGCAGGTACGCCAGCAGCTCGAACTCCTTCAGCGCCAGGGTGACCAGCTCGCCCCGCACCCGCAGCTCGTGCCGGTCGATGTCGAGCTCCAAATCGCCCTCGACCAAGCGCTCAGCGTCGCCCTGCGCCGGCGGCGGCTGGCCCGACGAACGCCGCAGCACCGCCCGCATGCGAGCCACCAGCTCACGCATCCGGTACGGCTTGGCCACGTAGTCGTCGGCCCCCACCTCCAGGCCCACCACGGCGTCGATCTCCTCGCCCCGGGCAGTCACCATGATGAGCGGCACCCGTGACTGCTTGCGAATCTCCCGGCACACGTCGAGACCCGACATGCCGGGCAGCATCACGTCGAGCAGCACCAGATCGGGCTCGGCCTCGTTGATCTCCGCCAGTGCCGCTCTTCCGTCTGCCGCGGTGCGCACCTCGAAGCCCTCGCGCCGCAGGCCCACCGTGAGGGCCTCGGTGAACGACGGCTCGTCGTCTACCACCAGAACCGATGTCATGCGCTCGCCTTGTCGTGTTCTGCGGGCAGCCTGAGCGTGAACGTGGTGCCCACGCCTTCACGGGTCTGCAGCATCACCTCGCCGCCGTGGTTCATCACCACGTGACGCACGATGCTCAGGCCCAGCCCGGTGCCGCCCGTGGCCCGGGCACGGGCCTTGTCGACCCGGTAGAAGCGCTCGAAGACCCGCTCGGTCTCGTCGGCGGGAATGCCGATGCCCTTGTCGGCAACCACCACATCCACCCACGCCTGCTCATCTGCATCGGCCGGCGCCTCCGAGGGGGGCCGATCGTCCTGAGAGCCCAGCGCAGCAGACAAGTGAACCTCCGAGCCCGGGTCGCTGTACTTGATGGCGTTGTCGACCAGGTTCCCCACCGCTCGCAGCAGCTGACCCCGATCGGCATAGAGCACGGGCTGCTGTTCGGCAGCATCGGGGCTCACCAGCGACACATCGTGCTGGCGAGCGTGCTCGGAATACTGGTGCGCCACCTCGCACAGCAGCGGCACCACCGGCACCGACTCCTGGCGCATGGAGCCCTCCAGCTCCACCCGGCTCAGCTCCAGCAGATCCTCGATGATGTGCCGCACCCGGTCGGCCTCGGCACCGATCCGGTCGACCAGCCGGGTGCGCACCGCAGCGTCATCCTCTCCCGCCAGCGTCTCCGACAGCAGCGCGATGGCGCCCACGGGAGTGCGCAGCTCGTGGCTGAGGTTGGCCACAAAATCCCGGCGCACCTCGTCCACCCGCACGCCGTCGGTGCGGTCGGCCATCACCGCCACCGCCCCCAGCGCATGGCTGTCGCCCGAAACCGGATGCGCGCTGATCTCGATCACCCGCGGCGGCGGCCCCGTCAGCCTCACCGTGCGGGAACGAGCCTGCCCCTCCCGAGCCGACTCCAAGAGCTGCGTCACCCCCGCGCCCACCAGCGCCATGGCATCTCGCGCCGACGTCATCTCGTCGGCCAGCGCATTGCTGGCGCACACATTGCCGTCTTCGTCCACCAGCACCACGCCCACCGCCAGCTCGTTCATGGCCAACTGCCAGCGGGCCCGGTCGCGCTCGGCCAGGTTGGCCGTCATGGCCGCCGTGGTGGCGATCGACTCCAGGTAGGTGATCCAGCCGTCGAGGCTGTTGTGGTCGAGCGGTGCCTCGCCGGGGCGGGGCGCCTCGCCTTCCCCGGCAAACCGGTGCACCACACGCTCCAGCCGCTCCGCGGCCGAACTGCGGCCTCGCACCAGCAGGAACACCGCAACCAGCGCAACTGCCAGTGCGGCTGCCACCGCCACCAGCGCCGCAATCACTTCTCGTCCTGCTCCCGGCGGGCACGGGCCCGGTTGGCGCCCAGATGCTCGGGCAGCTCCCCGGTCACCAGGAACTCGACGCGCTCGGCCACGTTCACCGCGTGATCGCCGATGCGCTCGTAGAAGCGGCCCACCACCGCGAGCTGCACCGCGTGCTGAATGCTGATCTTGCCGAGCTCGTGGGATGCGAACACCGACACGATGTACTCGTTGTGCAGGTCGTCGAGCACGTCGTCCATGTCGTTGAGCACCGACGCCAAGCCGGCGTCGCGCTCGGCGTAGGCATCCATGGCCCTGGCCGTCAGCTTCACCGCCTGCTCGCGCATGCGGTCGATCAGCCCCCGCACCCGCGGCTCCAGCTCGGCCCCGTGCAGCCGGGCCACTGCCTTGGCGATATTGGTGACCAGGTCGCCGCTGCGCTCGATCTCGGAGATCATCCGCAGGTCGGTCAGGATCGTGCGCAGGTCGACCGCGACGGGCTGCTGCAGGGCCAGCAGCTGCACGCACTTCTCCTCGGCTTCGAGGCTGAGCAGGTCGAGCTCGTCGTCGGCGGTGATGATCTGGTCGGCGCCGCCGATGTCGCCGGCGAGCAGGGCAGCGCTCACCGCCGAGATCCCCTCGGCCACCATGCCGCCCATCTGCACGAGATCGGCACGAACCTCGTCCATCAGCTGATGGAACTCGGTCCGTACTTCTTCGGTCATGTCAGCAGTGTGGCGTATCTGGGCAGCCCAGTCGCTGTTTAGGGGTCAGCCGACCCGCCCGGTGATGTAGGCCTCCGTGCGGGGATCGTCGGGATTGGTGAAGATCAACGAGGTCGGGGCGTACTCGACCAGCTCGCCGGTGCGGTGACCCCTCTCGTTGGCCTGCACCGAGAAGAAGGCCGTCATGTCGCTGATGCGGGCGGCCTGCTGCATGTTGTGGGTGACGATGATGATCGTGTATTCGGTCTTCAGCTCGGCGATGAGCTCCTCGATGCGGCCGGTGGCGATCGGGTCGAGCGCAGAGCACGGCTCGTCCATCAGCACCACGTCGGGCTGCACCGCAATGGCCCGGGCAATGCAGAGCCGCTGCTGCTGGCCGCCCGACAGGCCGTAGGCCGACGTCTTGAGGCGGTCTTTGACCTCGTCCCACAGCGCCGCCCGGGTGAGCGAGCCCTCCACCACGTCGTCGAGCGCGGATCGCTTCACGCCCGCCAGCCGCGGCCCGTACGCGATGTTGTCGTAGATCGACTTGGGGAACGGGTTCGGCTTCTGGAACACCATGCCCACCCGCCGCCGCACCTCCACCGGGTCGACCTCGTCTTGGTACAGGTTGACGCCGTGGTAATGGATGGCGCCGTCGACCCTGGCGCCCTCGATGAGGTCGTTCATGCGGTTGAAGCAGCGCAGGAAGGTGGTCTTGCCGCAGCCCGACGGGCCGATGAACGCCGTCACCTCGTGCGCTGCGATGTCGAGCGTGACGTCGCGCAGGGCCAGGAAGTCGCCGTAGTACACGTTGATGTCGCCGCATTCGAACACCGTCTCGGTGGCGGCGCGCTGGCCGGCCATGGCCGCAACCGCGCTCACGTCGATGCGAGTCTGCGGGTGGGGTTCCGATGGCACCAGCATCTCCGGTGCGTCGGACTCGTCGGTCATCAGGGCCTTCTCGGGATTCACGTTTCACCTGTTCGGGGCTGCGGGTCGAGGTCGGTCATGGCGGCGCGGTCACCACTGCTTCTCGAAGCGATTGCGCAGGTAGATGGCCAGACCGTTCACGGCCAGCACCAGCACCAGGATGATGACGCTGGCCGCGGCGGCGTTCGCACCCCAGTCGGCGCCGGGCTGGCGGGCGAAGTTGAAGATGAGCACCGGCAGTGCCGTGTAGGGGCCGGTGAAGGTCTCGAAGACGTTGGCATCGCCGAAGGCCATGAAGCCGGTGGCCGCGCCCACCAGGATCAGCGGGGCCGCCTCGCCGAGGGCGCGCGCCAGCGCCAGCACCGTGCCGGTGAGGATCGTCGACAAGGCCGCAGGCAGAACCTGGCGTGAGAGCACCTCCCACTTGGTGGCCCCTACACCGTAGGCAGCTTCGCGCAGCGAGTCGGGCACGGCCTTGAGCGCCTCCACCGAGGTGATCACCACGATCGGCAGCACCATGGCGGCCAGCGTCATGCCGCCTGCGATGGCGGTGGTGCCCCCGGTGAAGCCGTTGAGCGTCTGCGCGAATACCGCCAGGCCGAGCAGCCCGTACACGATCGAGGGCACGCCGGCCAGGTTGCGGATGTTCAGCTCGACGATGCGGGCGAAGCGGCTGCCTTGGGCGTACTCGACGAGGTAGATCGCCGTGGCCACGCCCGTCGGCACGGCGAACAGGCCCGTCACCAGCGCCACCTGCAGGCTGCCGAGGATGCCCTGCCAGACGCCGGCCTCACCGGCAGAGCGCTGGGAGAATCCGTGGGTCAGGAAGTACCAGAGGTTGCCCGAGAGCACGTCCCAGCCGTCCACGATCATCACGGCGAGCAGCACGGCCAAAAAGCCCGTGGCGAACACGGTGGCGCCGATCAGCAGCCACTTGAAGGCCGAGCCGGCCACGTCGGCGCCGGGGCGGCGGCGCAGGGCATCGGCGGCGCCGGTGGCGATGCCTGCGGGAGTGGTGAGGACCGACATCAGTACCTGTTCTGCAGTCGCCGGACGATGACGTCGCCGGCCATATTGAGCACGAGGGTGATGGCGAAGAGCAGGGCGCCCAAGAAGTAGAGGCTCTGGAAGGCCAAGGTGCTGCCGGCCACCTGGTCGGTGCCGAGGCCGAGCGCCGCCATGGCCGAGGTGAGGGTGCCGCCCGACTCGAACAGCGACAGGTTGAACAGCGACGTGTCGCCGCCGCCCGACGCGATCGTGACCACCATGGTCTCGCCGATGGCGCGGCTGAACCCGACGATGACGGCCGCCATCAGGCCCGACATGGCCGCAGGCAGCACCACCCGGACCGACGTGGTGACCTTCCGGGCGCCGAGGCCGGAGGAGGCTTCGCGCAGTGCCACCGGCACGGCTCGCAGGGCGTCTTCGGCGATCGAGGCGATGAGGGGGATCACCAGCAGGCCGACCGCAATGCCGGCCGCCAGCTTGTTGAAGAAGTTGATCTCGCTGAAGAAGTTGCTGAGGATCGACGGGGTGATGAAGCTGATGGCAAACACGCCGAGCACCACGCTGGGCACGCTGGCCAGCAGCTCGAGGGTGGGCTTCATCACCTTGCGCACCCCCGGATGCGCATATTCGGAGAGGTAGATCGCAGCGCCGAAGCCCGACGGCACCGCCACCAGCATCGCGATGACGGCGATCTGCACCGAGTTGACTAGCAGCGTGCTGAGGTCGAACAGGCCCCGTCGTGGGAACCAGCCGATCTCGGTGAGGCTGCCCCAGGCGACCTGGCTGATGAAGGTCCACGCCCCCGAGGCCACCGTCCAGATGATGAGCGCACTCACCAGCACCGTGGCGAGCGCCGCCAGCGCGAAGGCCCAGCGTGCCCCGGCTGACCAAGCTCGCCGCCTCGCCGACGTCCGCAAGTCGGCGACGCTCAGGTCGGAGGTGTCCTGTGGCATGGGCGCTGCAATCCTACGTAGACCCACCTGCCGCCGATGTCCCCCTCAGGTACCCCGGCCGCTGCGCCTTGGCGCAAGCGAGAGGGCCTCTGAGAGGGACCATCAGCGGGAGGGAGGGATTCCCGGATCAGTGGGCTTGATCTGCCGACGGCTAGAAGGTCGTGCCGGTGGTCAAGTTGGCCCAGTTGCTGCGCGACTGCTCGAGGTCGGCAGGGTCGAGGTTCACATAGCCGGCGTCGACCACGTAGGTCTGCCCCTCGTCGCTCAGCATGAAGTCGACGAATGCCTTGACGGCGGGGTCGGAGGCCCGCGCAGCGTCGATGTAGGTGTAGAGGAACCGGGCGATCGGGAACTCGGCCGAGGCGATGGTCTCGGGCGTGGGCGACACGCAGCCGTCGCCGCCGTCGACCTCCACCAGCTTCACCTTGTCGCGGTTCTCATCGGCGAAGGCGAAGCCCACCCAGCCGAGGCTGTGCTGGTTGCCCGAGACGCCGTCGATGATGACGTTGTCGTTGGCCGAAGCGTTGTAGTCGGGGCGCACGGCGAAGTTCTCATCGGCGTGGCCCTCTTCGACCCGGTGCTCCCAGACATCCTCGAGTGCGATCTCGATGAAGCTGTCGAAGGTGCCCGACTCCTCGCCCGGGGCGAAGATCTCGAGCGCGCCGTCGGCGAATGGACCGCTGCCGCCGAGCTCGGCGTTCAGGCTGTTGGCATCTGCCCATGAGTCGAATCCGGTCGACTCGATGCCGACCAGGCTGTAGAGGTCTTCGAAGCTGAGGCAGTCAACTGAATCGTTGCCGGCGGCGGTGATCACCGAGATGCCGTCGATGCCGACGCGCAGCTCGATGAACTCGATGCCGGCGGCGTTGATGTCTTCGGCCTCGGAGTCCTTGATCTGGCGAGAGCTGTTCCAGATGGGCACTTCGCCGGCCGCTGCGGCCTTGTGACCGTCGCCCGAGCCGGGTCCTGCGACAGAGAACGCCACGTCGGGGTGCTTCTCGGAGAAGGCCTCGGCCAGCAGGTTGGTGACGGGCTCGACGGTCGAGGAGCCGGTGACGTCGATGGCGCCGCTGATCGACTCCATCATCTCGTCGTCGTGACCGTCGTCTTCGTCGTCGGCCATGTCGTCGGCCGGCGCCGCTGTCGTCGCAGCAGCGCCGGAGGCGTCGCCGTCGCCGTCAGACGAGTCGTCGTCGCTGCCGCACGCAGCGGCGATCAGAGCGAACGAAGTGAGCAATGCCACGAGCAGCTTCGTGCCGCGGCGGGATGACAAGGGGGTCTTTCGCATGGACGCGCACGTTACGAACGGCCGGTGACATCACTGGTTGCGAAGGGTGAACGGCGAGAACGGATGCCGTGAACAACGAGTGAACGCGTCTCTTCGCGTCTATTCGTCTTCTTCCTCGGGCATGCCGAGGTCCCAGTGCAGCTCGTAGTTCTCGCGCTCGGCGTCACGCACCACCCGCTCGCGGTTGCGGCGGAACTGCGGGTCGTGGGGCGGCAGGAGCTGCAGGCGCGCGTTGGTCCGGCGGCGAAACTCGTCGACGGCTGCTTCTTCGCCGTAGATGCCCTCGATCTCCCAGTGCGGTGCGACGGGGCCCAGGTAGATGATGCGAATGCCGACCTCCGGCGGGAGCTGCTCGGCTTCGGTGGCGATGTCGGTCACGGCTGTCCTTGTTCGTGGTCGAGCAAGGGTACCGACGCGCGCCCGCTGGGCAGGCGGGCGTGCTTCATGAGAGTTCGATGAGAGTGGGCGAATCAGGGAACCGGTTGGCTGGTTGGGGCGTTGGTTCTTGTGATGTTGCAGATCAATCCGGTGTACGAGCCGCAGATGTCTCAGGGCTCCGAGAGCCTGGCCGCGGAGTGGGTGGCGTTCCGCAGGTGTGCGGACATCGATCCCAATGTGTTCTTTCCCAACGACGGCGCCGGCGTGATCGTGGCTCAGAAGGTGTGCGCCCTGTGCCCGGTGGCCGACGCCTGCCGCGACTACGCGCTGGCCAACAACATCACCCACGGCGTGTGGGGCGGCACCTCCGAGCGGCAGCGCCGGCGCATCCTGCGGGACCGCCGCCGGGCCGGCAAGGCCGCCCGCGCCGCCTGAGCCTTGGGCCAGCCGAACCCGGGATTGAGGGTCTGGTCGAGGATCTCGGGATGGCTCAGGAGTCGCTTGACGAGCTGTCGCCAGACGCCTTGTCGCCGGCCGCCTTGTCCTCGTCGTTCACGCCCTCACGGAACTCGCGCTGAGCCTGGCCCAGCGAGCGCGCCAGCTTGGGCAGCTTGGCGCCTCCGAACAGCACGAGCACGATGATGAGCAGGATGAGCAGTTCGTACGGCCCGAGCGCGATTGCCATCACGCTCGCGAGCGTACCAGTGCCCGATCAGACCGGTAGCCGAGGCAGGTCCGCCAGCCGACGACGCGGCGGCCCGCGGCGTCAGACCGCAGCAGCGCGCCTCGTGAGGGCTCGCTGGCGGCGCACCCGGCGGCGTTCCCGCTCGCTCATGCCGCCCCAGATGCCGAATTTCTCACTGTTCCGGAGTGCGTATTCGAGGCATTCGTCGCTGACGACGCAGCCGCGGCAGACCGCCTTTGCCTCGCGGGTGCTCGCCCCGCGCTCGGGAAAGAACAGGTCGGGATCGACCCCGAGGCAATTGGCCTCGTCCCACCAATTTCCTGCTGGTAGTTCGACTGCTACGTCAGTTGCGAATGCCATGGGCCCTCCCCGAATCCGACTCGGCGGCCGTGTCTGCTGCGCTCCTCGGCAGCCGAGATTGCTCACCTGTAATTACAGGTGTGTGACTTGCCATTGAACCCTATGGGTGTGACATGCGCAAGCGGCAATTTCTGCCGCCAGCTTCCCGACAATGCGCGGACAGGTGAGCCTTCTCGTTTCGCACCAAGTGCTTTCCGCTCTTGTTCGCTGCGCTCACGGGCCGCTCGGGCCACGGCTTCGCCTAACGGCTCAGCCTCAGGGCTGCGGGCGCTCGTCGGGCATCGCCGCGGACTCGGTCAGATGGATGTCGCCGACCAGTGCACCGGCCAGCGGAACCTCGGTTGCAGAGCGGTAACGCACGGTGACGCGCACCAGTTCTGCCTCCACAACTCGCTCCACTTCCAGCCGGTCCGGATCGAGCGGCGCAGCCTGCACCACGGCCTTGCGGACGGTGTCCATCGACGGCTCCACCGCAGCAATGCGCGCGCCCACCCGGGCCGCATGCGAGACAAGCACCGCGTCGCGCGCGACCAACGCCGTCTGCACGATGCACATGAGCAGCAGCACCAAGAAGGGCAGCAGCAGGGCCAGCTCCACGGTGGCCTGCCCGCGTTGCTGCGCCGCGCGTGTGCCCGGAGGCTGAGCCGGCGAGATGGTTCGCCTCGCTGCGCTTCGCTTCAGGAGATGGCCTTGGTCAGGTAGTTGAATACCGCGTCGAGCAGGCGGCCGATCTTGCCGGTGCTGGTGGCCCAGGCCGTGACTGCCGCGACCAGCAATGCGATGGCGCCGGTGAGCAACGCGTACTCGGCCGTGGTCTGCCCGGCCTCGTCTGTCGCCTTGGCCCCCTCAGACGCAACGGCCGTGTGGGCCTGATCGGCGTCGAGCCGGCGCGTGCGGCGCACCTGAGCGTGAGGGCCTGCGGCATGGGTAGTCGAGCGTTCGTGCATAGGGGAACTCCTTGGGGTTGCAGTGGTGATGTGAACGTGGAATGTGCGGTGACCAGATCGAGCTGGTGATCTGCGGTGCTGCGCGGCGCCGTGGCAAGCGAGGCATGTCAGCCGCCGAGAGCCGCGACGAGGACCGGCACGATGGCGACCAGCCCGAGCGCCGGCAGCACGCACAGCACGAGCGGGAACAGCAGCAGCACCGGCAGGCGGCGCACCTTGCCCTCGAGCCGGCGGCGGCGTTCCTCGCGCAGCTCCCGGCCAAGGCGTTCCATCTCAGGCGCCAGCGGGATGCCGGTGCGCATGGAACCCGTGACCGCAGCTGCGAAGGCGCGGGCGCGCGGGCCGCAGGTGCGGCCGAACTCTTCCAAGATCTCGTCGAGATGTTCGAAGGCGGCCTGTGTTGCCAGGCGGCGTCTGAGCGCGCTCGCTCCGTCGAGATGACTGAGTGCGAGCTGCAGCGAGGCGATGATCGACAGGCCTGATGTCAGGGCCACATTCATCACGTCGACGACAGCGCTGAGCTCGGCGGCGACGCGATCCGGATGCGGGACATCGCCGCGCCCCAGCCACCGCGTCATCAGGCTGGGGGCGCTCTGGGCACCGCGCGCGGTACCTCCGGCAGGATGGCGAGTCGTGAGGCCGGCGGCACTCCGGCCGCTGCGGGACGCGGCACCGCCAGACCAGTCAGGCGCCGCGAGCCGAAGCACACGACGACGGCCGGGATCGGGACGGGTGACGTAACCGCCCCAGCACACCGCCGCGGCTGCCAGGCCCCCGATGACGACCGGGTTCGACAGCACAACGCTGTCGGCGACCAGCGCGCCGGCCGGCGAGTCCAGCAGCCCGGCGGGGGCCGGCGCAGCAGCTGCGAGCCCAGCAGCGAAGCCGGCAGGTGCCGGCCCAGCGGGCGGCAGCCCCGCAGCGAGACCGGCGATCATCGCAGCGCCCGTGCGACCGTGGCGCGCATCCACGACACGCCTGCCAGCTCGAGCAGGAGCGCGCCGCCGGCGCAGAACCAGCCCAGCGGCGTGGAGGTGAGCACCCGGGCAGCGGCGCCGCCCTCGGCGAGCAGCGCCAGCGCAACCGCCCACGGCAGCGCCGCCACCACCCACACCGACGCACGAGCCTGCGCCGCGTGCACCTGAGCCTCGGCGGCCATGTCGGCGCGAGCCCGGACGGTGGCAGCGACATGATCGAAGAGCTGCGGCTGCGCGCCCACCCGTTCGGAGGCAAGCGTGACCGCCGTGGAGAGCAGAGCGGCTTCCGATGTCTGCTCGCGCGCCGCCCAACGCTGCACGGCACGGCTCAAGGTGACCCCGCGCTCATGCTCGGCGGCAATCTGCTCCACCGGCGCCCGCATAGGTCCATCGGCGGCGGCTCGCAGCGCTTGCAGCATCGTGTCGCCGCCCCCCAGCCCGCGTGACACCGCAGCGCAGAAGTCGGCGATGCCTGCCGAGCGAGCGGCGACCGCCATCGCGCCGCGACGCCGTTCGCGCCGGCGGCGAAGCCAATCGCGCGCCGCCGGCGACGTGACGCCGCCCACGCAGGCCAGCAGCACAATCAGCCTCACCACGACACCCCAGGACCGAGTTCGGGACCCGGCCGCGCGAGGTGCCGCGCATCGGGCAACGGCAGGGCGCCTGTGCATCGAGCCGGCAGCGTGTGCATCAGACGGCCGCCGTCAGGGGCGCTGGCGTTGCAGCTCGTTCCAGCGAGCCGTCGTGGCGCACTTCGTAAATGGCGGTGACAGCCCGGCGGCCGGCCGTGCCACGGCTCATGTGAACCAGGCCGTCGAGCACTGACGCGATGTGTGCGGCCACATCGCCGACCGCGCCGCCGCCGCGGGCGAGCTGTTCGAGCCGCCACAGCGCGTGCGCGGGATCATCGGCATGCAGCGTCGACAGCGAGCCGCGATGGCCCGTGGTGAGCGCTTGCAGCAGTGCCGCCGCTTCGGGGCCGCGCACCTCGCCGATCACCAGGCGATCGGGCCGCATCCGCAGCGCCGCTGCCACCAGCTCGGCCATCGTCACCGCGCCGACTCCATCGACGTTGGGCGGCTGGCCTTCGAGGCGCACGGTGCTGGCACCGAGCCGGGGCAGCTCCGCGGCTTCCTCCACCACCACAAGCCGCTCCCGCTCGGCCACCGTGGCGAGCAGGCTGGCCAGCAGCGACGTCTTGCCGGTGCTGGTGGGGCCGAAGACGATCAGGTTGGCCCGCTCGGCAATCAGACGGTCGAGGCAGGCAGCGAAGCCGGGACCGGCCAGCTCGTCGAGGCGGCGGATGCCCGCGGGAAAGCGTCGCAGCGTGATGTACGGGCCGTCGACCGCTACTGGCGGCACGGCGATGTGGCAGCGGGTGCGGTCGTCGAGCCGCACGTCCACCATGGGCAGTCGACGGTCGACGCGCCGCCCCGTCGGCCCCAGCAAGTACTCGACCAGACGGTGCACCTCGGCGGTGCTGATCCGGCCTGCTGTGGTCAATACGCCGCGCCGCTCGATGACGATCGGGCCGGGGCCGTTGATCATCACCTCGGTCACCTGGTCATCGGCCCAGATCTCCGCCAGCGGCCCGATGCCCGCGAGGCGGGCCAGCACTTCGGACACGAGATCGGCCGCGTGATGGCGATCGAGCAGCGGCGCCGCGCCCTCGACGGCGGCAGCGACATCGCGGGCAGCCGGAGCGGTCGCCGGAAGGAACCGTTCGTGGATCTCCTCCACGAACGCCGGGTCGGCCGGCGCCCGGCTCGCCGGGTGGCGGGCAACGGCACGCGCGATGCGGCTCACAGGAACGCATCCAGCGACCGCGCCGACTTGGCACAGCGGTCCAGCAGCAGGCCCGCGTCGGCCCAGCGCGAGATCGAGCGGTCGACGGCCAGGACCGCATCGGCATGGCGACCCAGCGCGGCCTCGATGTCGGCGAGCCCCAGCGCCCGCTGCGTGTCGGTCAGCACGATCACGTCGTCGACGCCGGCCACGAGCTCACGGGCGCGGTGCAGCGCCTGGTAGCAGCAGGTCATCGTGAGCAAGCGCCTCACCCGCGCACCAGCCACTCGCTCGAGGCCGCCTGGGCCGCGCCCCGCATCGATGATGTTGACGCGCGGCTTGCCGGCGAGCAGCGACCACAGCGTGCCCAGCCGAGCATCGTCGATGTCGCCGATGCCACGCGGCAGCAGGCTGACGCCCGGCGCGACATCGACCGCGAGCGCAGAGGCCGCACCCAGCGACAGTTCCGCCGCAGCCGTCCACTCGGCGATTCCCGGCAGATCGGGCGCAGTGCCCAGCACCACGCCGAAATCGCCGGTCAGGTCGACAAGAACCACATCACGGCCGGCGCGCTTGGCACTGCTGGCAGCGAGCAGGGCGGTCACGGTGTTGCCGACGCCCCCTTTGGCACCCACATAGGCATAGATCATTGGTACTCCTGAATACATGACAACAAATGAAATTAATCGTGAGTGCTCACTTTGGCCGATGGACGGGCGCGCGATCAACTGGTTTTCCGGCGGGCAGGCGTGGCCCGGCTGCTGGGGCGCTGTGCTCCTCGGCTGGCGCGGCCTGCGCCCGTGGGCAATGATGAGGAACGGAGGTGTCTGAGCGCCTGGTGGGCTCCCCCGCCTTCAAAGCGGGCGGGACGGGCGATCCCCGTCCGGCGGGTTCGATTCCCGTCCACCTCCGCCATTTCGTGCGCGCGTCATTCGGGAGATGTGCGCCTAGCATTCGCTGTGCCGGTGACCCCAGTCATCCCGCACAGTCATCCCCCACAGTCATCCTGCACAGAGGACGCTGCACCATGAAAAAGCTGTTGCTCGCCGTGATCGTCGGCGCTCTGATCGTCATTGTGGTTCGACGCCTGACCGACGCCTAGCCGCAATTGCTACGGCGCTCCCGCCGTGCCCGTTGCCAGCCGCTCGTGTTCGCTGCGCTCACGGGCCGCTCGGGCCACGGCTTCGCCTTGCGCTAGCCGCTCTTGTTCGCTGCGCTCACGGGCCGCTCGGGCCACGGCTTCGCCTTGCACTAACCGCTCTTGTTCGCTGCGCTCACGGGCCGCTCGGGCCCGGGGCTCAGCCTCTTCGCTACACAGAGAGCAGGTCGCGGGCGCCGGTGTCGGTGCTGGGGTGGCGCAGCTTGGACATCGCCCGGGCCTCGATCTGGCGGATCCGCTCGCGGGTGAGCTGGAAGTGCTCGCCCACTTCCTCGAGCGTGCGGGGCTCGCCCCGGTCGAGGCCGTAACGCAGCTTGAGGATCTCGCGCTCGCGCTCGTCGAGCGGTGACAGCAGCCTGGTGATCTCGCTGGGCAGCAGCGTGGTGGCCGCCACCTCGAACGGCGACTCCGCAGCCCGGTCCTCGACCACGTCGCCCAGCTCGGCATCGCTGTCTTCGCGCAGCGGCTCCGACAGCGACAGCGGCTCGGCGGCGAAGCGCAGCGCCTCGGTCACCTTCTGCTCGGGCATGTCGACTTCGACTGCCAGCTCGCCCAGCGTGGCCGGGCGGCCGTACTTCAGCTCGAGCCGGGAGCGGGCCTTCTGCAGGCGCGCCAGCGTGTCGCCCGCATGCACGGGCAGCCGGATCGTGCGGCCGGTGTTGGCGATGCCGCGCGTGATCGCCTGGCGAATCCACCACGTCGCGTATGTGGAGAACTTGAAGCCCTTGCGCCAGTCGAACTTCTCGACCGCGTGCATCAGGCCTAGGTTGCCCTCCTGGATGAGATCCAGCAGCGGCAGTCCCGAGGCTTGGTACTTCTTCGCGATCGACACCACCAGCCGCAGGTTCGACTGCACGAACGTGCGCTCGGCGCGGGCGCCCTCGCGCTGGGTGCGCATGAGCCGGCGGCGCTGCGCGCCCGAGATCTCGCGCGGAGACTCGAGCGATTCCTTGGCGGCGATGCCCTTTTCGATCTGCTGGGCGAGGCGGACTTCGTCGTCCTTGTTCAGCAGCGGGTACTGGCCGATGTCGGTCAGGTACAGGCGGACGAGATCTTCCTCGTCACGTTCGACCCTCTCTTTGGCCACCGCGCCACCTCGACTGGTCGTCCCCCGCTTGCAGATGCGACCGGCTTCTGCAGTTGCTTCCCCCGGTGAGGGGTGAGCGTACCTATCACTTGCTCCGATGCCTCCGCGCGCCGCCGCGGGGGCGCAACGAAGCGCTCCGGCCCGGCTGCAGAGCTTCAGCAGAGTTTCACAAACCCTTGAAAGCAGGGTCGACAAAACTTGCCTGAAACTCCGACAGAGAGGCGGCACCCCCGCCGCGACGCCGGCCGCTGTCGAGTCTTGCTCCCCGTTCCGGTGCTATCGCACCACCCACCGCACCCACTCGGTCAGCGGTTCGGGAACTCTGGACCGGGCTCGTACACCACACTAGGGCCACGCTGCTGGTCAGAGGCCTTCACAATCAGCCCGCGCTCTCTCAGGCCCCGCAGCATGACGCTCGCACGGTGGACATCGATGTCCAGCAGATCCCGCAGAGTCCGGTTGTTGATGCGGCCGTAGTCACGCAGATGAGCAATGACCTTTCGATCCGCGCCTTCGGTCGGCTGGCGGTGATAGCGGACCGCGCCGCCCAGCGCGCCCAAAGCGGCTGCGGTGAGCCGGTACGTCGGGCGGCGGCGCGTCCGCGAATCGAGCGTCGGCTCGACGATGTCCAGCTCGTCAGACGACAGCCGGGCAAGCACGGACCCCGCTTCGGCAGGCTGCTTCTGGATGATCGGTGCTAGGTCGCCCTCGGTCAGGGTGCGGGTCGACAGCAGCGTGAATACCACCAGCAAGGCGTCGACGTCGTCTCGCACCGATGCGTCGAGTTGGGCCACATAGCGCGCGACCCGCGTCCG
>JAJDZE010000081.1 GCA_022824805.1 Acidimicrobiia bacterium
GTTCTTGTGACCCGCCTTCGACAATGAGTACGCACGAACCCTCAATTGCCAGTGTGCCCTCGCGCAGATAATCGCTCTCGACAAACGGAGAACCGCGATGCGGATGCTCCCACATGCCTTCAAATTCAGGCGCGTACGCCGTTCTGGGCCGCTCAGGTATACTGACGTGGCCGCAACCTGCCAGCACCGACGACGCCAGCATCAACAATGCGAGTGCTGCACATCTCATGCGCAGTGTCGGTGAACGTCGAGGCGAAGCGTCGACATTGTTCCTTGTTCGCACCACTCTGCCGCTGCTATTCGAGGATGACACTTCCGGCTGTGAGGATGTCGACATTGAGGAACGACTTGACCTCGTCGATCGACGAGAAGTACGCGGCTGTCGCGGGTACGTAGCATCGATTGGCGCGGGGAGTGCTTGTCAGGTGGATACCGCCCATATGGATGCCGTAGGCCACTCCGAGATTGAACCACGGCCCTCCACTGTCGCCACCACACGAATACAGCGACGACCCTTCGACTCGGACGAAGACGCTGCTGCACGTAATCGTGCGCCCTGTCTCGCTTCCGTAACGGCAGGCGTCGCTGGAAGTCGGCCGGTAGCTGATGTCCGTCACGGTGCCACATGTCGTTCCCGTGCTTTTGCCTGTGTGGCAGACGTAGTCATTTTGCATCTGGCCACGTGTGGTGTCACCGTGAACATCGCAGACTGCGTGCCACCAGCCCGAAGTGTTGCAGACGTAATCGTCGTGGAGCGTGTGACCTGATCCTGTAGGAATGCTGTGGAATTGAGCGTCCGCTCGACGGCTTTCGTAGCCCCTGACCCACGAGAGGCTCACACCTTGCATTGATTGGTTGTTGGAACAGTGTCCCGCAGTCACGATTCCGTGGACGCGGGTGTCGCGGGTGATCGCGGCGAAGCCTGATGTGCAGGTCCGCATGCCGCGACCACCGTCGAATTCAGCGCTTGAGGCCACGCCACGGCCGTCGACTAACTCGTAGGCAACATCAATGTGGTCGTCGAGATCTCTGGACAACTGCGCGATCGCCGCCGTCAGCCGTGCGTCAGAGTTGTTCTGCTCGTCTGCGCGCCCGACAGGTCCCGACCTCCCGGTCGCGTGGGGATTGCTGGGACCGTGGGGCACCGCATCAGAGGCGAGTTCTGGGTCTATGCCGATATAGATGCCGTTCTTGCCAAGATCGAGTCCGGTGAAGGTGACGATCGAGGAGAGTTCGTCGAGCCAGTCCGACCCAGAGGTGGACTCCCCGGTTCGGCCGACTGCGCCGACGGACTTGATGTCTCCGCCGTTGCCGAAGCGGTCTTGCGCGGCGAGCAATTCGGCGTGGCTGTGTGTGGCACCGGTACGGATCTGCACGTCGGTGTGGGCATCGGCAATGGCTGTGGACGCAGTGCTGGGAGGTTCGTCGCCCGTGAGCCATACCCAAGCAGTCAATGGCCCGTGATGGTCGATACCCCATCCCGCCAGCCGAGATGCCTCAGTGCTGCGCAGTGATGCGATGACCTCTTGCATCTTGGGGATGCGCTCAAGGCGTCGCTGTGCCTCTGTTGTTGTGACTGAGTAGTCAGACGCGTAAGAGGCCACGATCGGCGGGATCGTGGCCTCCGCGTCCAGAGCGGGCTCCGCGTGAGCGGCGGTTGGCAGGAGCGCACCGAGTGCTGCTGCGGCAACCAGCACGGCAATCAGTCGCCGTGCGTCTCGGCTCGGCGGGTCCCCTCGTGCTGATTGTGGGTAGTGGGGGTGTTGGTGGCGCATGATGCTCTCCTTTCGAGCTACGGGCTCGGGCGAGACGGCTCGCCACGAACCTTCCGCTACGCCATACTTTCAGTAAGTAGCAGTACACGCGTGGATGTGCATGCTGAATCACAGTTGAGAAGACATCGTCAGCCTCTTCGTGGAGCTGCTGAGTGAATCACGATGGCCAGCACCGGTCCTTGACCAGCGGGTATGCGATTCGGCCTCTGGCCGAGGGCATCAAGCCATGGTGAGGCCGCCGCTGACCGACAGGGTCTGGCCGGTGATGTAGCCAGCTTCCTCGCTGCATAGGAAAACCACCGCAGCAGCGACCTCGTGCGGTTGCCCGATGCGCTTCATCGGCACAGCCCGAGCCATCGCCCCGATGATCTTGTCGCTCGTATCGGTGGCAGCGGCGATCTCTTCCAGCAGCGGGGTGTCGGTCGGGCCGGGGCACACCACGTTCGCGGTGATGCCGCGGCGCGCCACCTCGCGGGCGATGGTCTTGGTGAAGGCGATCACACCACCCTTGGCACCGGCATAGACGGCCTCGCCCGAGGAGCCCACCCGGCCGGCATCGGAGCCGATGTTCACGATCCGCCCGAAGCCTGCTTCGATCATGGCAGGCAGGCATCCGTGCGTCGTGCGGAGCGGACCCTTGTAGTTGATCTCGATGACACGGTCCCAGAAGTCCTCATCGGTCGCCACGAAGGGTGTCAGCACGTCCCAGCCGGCGCAGTTGACCAGCACTTCGACTGGCCCGAGTTCGTTCGCCACCGTCTGCAGGCCGCCCGAGACGGCAGCGGCATCGGCCACGTCCATCTCGACGGCGATGGCTGTACCGCCCGCGGCGTTGATCATGGCGGCGGTCTCGGTGGCTTCGGGCACCCGCAGGTCGGCCACCGCCACACGCCGGCCGTCGCGGGCCAGCCCCAGGCAGATCTCGCGGCCGATGCCTCTGCCACCACCAGTCACCAGGGCCACCCGGGCTGTGCTGTCTGGGTCGCTCACGTCGTCATCCTGTCGTCAAGCGCTTGGGCTGTGAGGTGCTCTAGGAGCGGGTGGCCTGCGCCACGTCGCCCCACTTGTGGACCATGTCGGGGTCCTTGCGGATCTGTTCCTCCGCCAGGTACATCACCACCCGGCTTGCGGTGCCCGCGTAGCGGTCCTTGAGACGGTCGGCCATTTCGTTCCAGGGAGCGACCAGCGCGAAATGCTCCAGCATGTCGTCGGTGATGCAATCGGCCATGCCGGCGATGTCGCCAGCAGCCATGCGTTCGCGCAGCGCCGCGGTCACCCCTTCGTAGCCCAGGTCGGTGAACTGGAACGAGTAGTTCGGCGTGGTGCCGTAGAAGGCGATCTGCGTCTTGGCTCGGCGGACGAGCGGTGCCAGCTCCTCGGGGGAGTCGCCCGGCGCGGCGAAGACCGGCACGATGAGGTCGATCTCATCGACGCCGCGACCAGTCCGCTCGGCGCCCCGGGCCACTTCGGGCAGGAGTCGCTCGCGGATGTAGTGCATGGTGTGCATCGGGTGCACGTGCACGCCGTCGGCAACCTCGCCGGCCACCCCGTTCATGATCGGCCCAACCGATGAGATGTCGACCTTCACGTCGCCGTAGTCGTGGCTGCGCGGCGCCCACTGCGCCGGCAGCAGGCTCAGGTTGAAGAACTCGCCTTCATAGCTAAGCTTCTCTTCCCGCCGGAACGCCCGCAGGCACGCCTGCACTGCTCCCACGTAGTCGCGCATGCGCGCCGCCGGCCGATCGAACTCGGCGCCGTAGCGCCGCACGATGTGACCCTTCACCTGGCTGCCGAGCCCCAGCCGGAACTGGCCGTTGGTCTCGTCGGCCAGTTCCCAGGCGATCTGGGCCGACACCATCGGGCTGCGAGGGAAGGCCACGGCGATGCCAGTGGTGAAGGTCAGGCTGGGGGCTGCCATGGCGGCCGCAGCGAGCTGCATCCACGGCACTTGGCCGGTCTCGGTGTACAGCATCCCGGAGAAACCGGCACCCTCCACTTTGCGGGCCAGATCAGCCGCATCGCTCCAGGTGGACGAGCCGGTCATCAGGTCGAATTCCACGATGTGCCTCCTGTGAGCACGAACTCGCTCAACGTAGCCGCAGCAGAAGCGGGCGTCTTGGTCGTCATACCGCAGCGGCGAGCGATTCGGCGTCGTTGGTAACGTGGATATACGCCATCGGATGGGCGGCGTGCAAGCCCTGTCCCTTCAATCGAGCCGCTTCGATCTGGAGGACGAATGATGGGGCCCAACGAGAGCCAACGCTTGGCATTGATGCATCGACTGGTCGACGTACTGGGAGAGCAGGAGGCAGTGACCCTGATGGACTCGCTCCCCGCGTACGACTGGCCTGAAGTCGCCACGAAGGCCGATGTCGCGCGCGCAGTCGAGACGCTGCGAAGCGAGGTGACGTTGATGCTCGCAAGACAGACGCGAACCTTGGTGTTTGTTGTCGTCGGATTCGCAGTCAGCCTGTGGCTGGCATTGCTGGTGCCAGTGCTGGCCTGAGAATCGCATGGTCGGCTGGCATACGCTGCGACGATGGCGCGGAGGCTGAGCCGGATCGCGAAGCCGTGGCCCGAGCGGCCCGTGAGCGCAATCACACAAGCACTGGGAACAAGAGCGGGAAGTGATGTCGGAGCAACGAGAAGGCAATGCAGTCTGCGTTTCCTCTGAGGGAGCGACGTACGACTGGCTGCTGCTCGGCGACGCTGTCGACCGGGCGGCCCGCAAATGGGGGCACCGTCCTGCGGTGATCTTCGGCGACCGCCGCTGGACGTATTCCGATTTCGCCGACGAAGTGGACCGGGTGGCCAAGGGGCTGATGGCGCTGGGTGCCCAGATCGGCGATCACGTTGCGGTGTGGATGACCAACCTGCCCGAGTGGCTGTGGCTGCAGTACGCCATCCCCAAGGTGGGCGGCTGCATCGTGCCGCTCAACACCCGGTACCGCACCGACGACGTGGCCTACACGGTGGCGCAGTCGGAGAGCCGGTTCATGATCTCGATCGACCAGTCGGGACCGATCGACTACCGCCAGATGCTCTGTGAGGCCTACCCGCAGATCATCGCAGCCGGCCATTTGGAACAGTTGGTGTTCACTGGCGCTGCCCGCGACGACGCCTTGGCCGATGCGATGAGCTGGGACGATCTGCTCACCGCAGGGGAGAGCGTCTCCGATGAGGAGCTGGCCGCCCGTGCCGCCAGCGTGACCGTCGACGACCGCATGATGCTGGCGTACACGTCGGGCACCACCGGTCACCCCAAGGGCGTGGTGCACACCCACCGCCCGCTGCGCAACAGCCGTGAGCGCTCGATGCTGCTGGGCCATACCAGCAACGACATCCACATGAGCTACCTGCCGCTGTTCCACCTGTTCGGCTATGGCGAGGTGTCGATACAGGCGGTGCTCACCGGCGGCTGCCAAGTGCTGTTCGACGTCTTCGACCCCGCAGCGGTGCTGGCGGAAGTGGAATCACGGGGCGGCACGGTCCTGCACGGGTTCGACTCGCACTGGGGTGACCTGCTGCGAGCCCAAGACGAGCACCCCCGCGACGTGTCCAGCCTCCGCATGGGAACGCTCGCGGCCGGCATGGAGTCGTCGACCCCGATTGCCCGGCGGGCTCAAGAAGTGTTCTGCCCGACCATTTCCGGCTGGGGCATGAGCGAGTCATGGGCGTTCGTGAGCTGCAGCCATCCCACCCACTCCGTCGAGCAACGCACCGAGGCCTCCGGCTACCCCATGGACGGCATCGAGTACCAGATCCGCGACCTCGACACGGGCGCCGAATGCCCGGCCGACACCCCCGGAGCGCTGTTCGTCCGCGGCTACACCGTGATGGAGGAGTACTGGCGCCGCCCCGAGGCCACAGCCGAAGTGCTCGGCGACGACGGCTGGCTCGACACCGGCGACATCGCCAGGATGCGCCCCGACGGCCATGCCGTGTTCATCGGCCGCCACAAGGACATGCTCAAGGTCGGCGGAGAGAACGTCTCACCAGCCGAAGTGGAGGGCTACCTGCTCGAAGTCGACGGTGTCGAGCAGATAGCAGTAGTCGGCTACCCCGACCCCCGCCTCGTCGAGGTCCCGGTGGCGTTCGTGCAACTCACCGAGACTGCCCCACCAGGCATCACCGAGGACACGCTCATCGAGCGCTGCCGAGGGCGCATCGCCAGCTTCAAGATTCCCCGAAGAGTGATCTTCGTAGATGCGATGCCTGCCACGCCCTCCGGCAAGATCCGCAAGGTCGAGCTACGCGACTGGGCCCTGCGAGACCTCGGCGACCCCCACCACGCCTAGGGGCCAGAGAACGCCATGGCTGGAGCGATCGGCCCGCCGAGCGTGTGATCAGCGGCATGTCCCATGGCACGCTCGCTCTCGCGGCTCTTGACCTCCGATCGGGCCACGACATGGTGATGCACCTCATCGGGCCCATCGGCCAGCCGCAGCGTGCGCTGTGCATGCCACATGTCCGCCAGCGGGAACCACTGCGAGACGCCGGCGGCGCCGTGCATCTGGATGGCCTCGTTGATGATGTCGCAGCACTTCTCGGGCACCATCGCCTTGACAGCGCTCACCCAGATGCGGGCTTCGGCATTGCCGAGGGTGTCCATGGCCTTGGCCGCCCGCAGCACCATCAGCCGCATGGCCTCGACCTCAATGCGGGACCGCGACACGATCTCCATGTTCTTGCCCAGGTTGATGAGCTTCTTGCCGAAGCCCTCGCGTGACAGGCCGCGGTCAACCATCATCTCGATGGCCTTCTCGGCGGCGCCGATGGAGCGCATGCAGTGGTGGATGCGACCCGGGCCCAGCCGGAGCTGGCTGATCTCGAAGCCGCGGCCCTCGCCGAGCAGGATGTTGTCCTTCGGCACGCGCACGTCTTCGAACGTGATGTGCATGTGTCCGTGAGGTGCGTCGTCGGCGCCGAAGACATGCATGGGTCCGAGGATGTTGACGCCGGGCGTGTCGATCGGCACGAGGATCTGCGATTGCTGCTTGTAGGTGTCGGCGTCGGGGTTGGTGCGGACCATGGTGATCATGATCTTGCAGCGCGGGTCGCCGGCACCTGAGATGTAGAACTTCTCGCCGTTGATCAGCCACTCGTCGCCGTCGAGCACGGCGTTGGTCTGCACCTGCTTTGCGTCCGAACTCATCACGGCCGGCTCGGTCATGGCGTAGGCCGAGCGGATCTTGCCTTCGAGCAGCGGTTCGAGCCACTGTTTCTTCTGTTCGGGGGTGCCGACACGCTCGATGACTTCCATGTTGCCGGTGTCGGGTGCTGAGCAGTTCAGGCATTCCGAGGCCAGCCGGTTCTTGCCCAGCTCATTGGCGATGTAGGCGTAGTCGAGATTGCTCAGGCCCTCGCCGGTGTCGGCGTCGGGCAGGAAGAAGTTCCACAGCCCCTGCTCGCGTGCTTTCGTCTTGGCACTCTCCAGCAGCTCGAGCTGACCGGGCGCCCAGCTCCAGCGGTCTTCGCGGTTCTCGCCCATCCGGTGGAATTCCTCGGTGATGGGGTCGACCTCGTCGCGGATGAACGCCTTGACCGCTTCGTACAGCGGCTCGACTTCGGTGGACATCCGAAGATCGAAATCGTCCATGCTCGCGGACTTCAATGCTCCGCCAACCACAGCTGCTCCCCTCGTGTGCTCGCCGGCCGCAGGTCTGCCGCTGGCGCAGTGAACCCTACCGAGATCGGTTCTGGGAGGCCGAGCCCCGCTCCGCCTATCCCCTGGCGGGCTGGGGCGCGCCGGTACCTTCGGATGCCATGTTGCAGTGTGTTCGAGGGATGTGCACCGAGATGGCCACCGCAGGGCTGGGCTACGACGTGCCGGGAACGAGGGCGTGGCTGTACGACCTCGATGCAGCCACCATTGCCGGCACCTCCCGTCAGCGCGACATGATCATGCCGCTGTGCCGGACCCACGCCGATCGGATCAAAGTTCCGGTCGGGTGGGTGCTCGATGATCAGCGAACCCCCGAGCCAGAACCGGTCGTGGCCCGGCCTGAGCCGAGCACAGTGGCCGCCGACAGCGCCGAGCCGCTCTTCAAACCCCGGTCCCGGCCTGAGCCGGCCGAGATGCCGCAGCCAGAGCCCGCCCGCGAACCCGCACCGCCGTCACTGCTCGAACGCGCCTTCCGGGCAGCACCCGCCCGTTAGAGCAGGCTTGCTTTCCGGGCGGCGGTCAGCACCAGACGCCCCCGGGGGTTCAAGCTCGCCCGGTAGCGAACGCCCTCGGCGTCGGTCAGCACCAGCTCGTTGCCTTCGCTGGCGACGTGGAGTTCAACGCCGATTTCCGCAGAGAGCTCGGCCCGGCTGGCCTCCAGCGCGGCCCGCATGGCGCTGCGCCGCTGCGCTTCGTAGAGGTCCATGTCGTATTCGACAAAGTCCCCCGGCTCAGTTCCAGACGGCCGCACAAGACAAACAATGTCACAAGCGGTCATGCGCTTACGGCAAGAAACGTGCGCGCCAGTAGCGTGAGCGCGTGAGCTTGTGGCTGGCCGTGCCGCTCTCGCTGATGTTCATCTACATCGTGTACCGGCTCGGCCTGCGAATGATGGCCACGTTCTCGCGGCCGATTCCCCCGCCGCCCCCGCCAGGGGAGCTGCGACGGGTGCGCCTCACCTACCGGTGCAGCCTCTGCGGTACCGAGATGCGCATGACCCGCGCCCCGGTGCAAAATCCGGAGCCGCCCCGCTGCTGCAGCGAAGACATGGATCTCATAGCCAACGCCGACGAATAGGAGCGCTGCCGGGGTCCGAGCGGCCCGTGAGCTCGGTCACATGAGCACTCGGAACACGAGCGGGATGCAAAGCGTTGTTTCCCACAGGTTTTCCACAGTCTGGGGAAAGTTACATCCGTGTCATTACCGCCAGCGCGTGGCGAGCAGGATTCCCACCAGGACAATGCCCAAGCCGACGGCAATCCATGCGCTCGCCGGACTGCCCGGCAGCCAGCTCATGTAGTTCGCCACGATCACCGCCGTGCCGGCGCCGAGCAGCGCCGCGATCAGCCAGCCGAACCACGAGGCGCTCTGGGGCGCATCGCCGCCGGTGCCGTGCTGCTGGGCTGGCGCATTCTGCGGGCGAGTGCCTTTCGGCGTGATGCGGCTGGTCTTGCGGGGCCGTGCCATGACGGGTCAACCTAACCGTTGGAATCGGCTTCGGATGGTGATTCGGGCTCCGGCTCGTCCTCGTTCGAAGGCACGTCCGGCGAGCTTGCTGTTGCCTCTCCGATGACGAGCGTCACGCTGTCGAAGTTGAGTCGGATGCTCGTGCCGGCGGCGGGCTCGAGAGCGATGACCTGGCCGTCGCCTGCGTCGCCCTGGGGGACTGGCTGAGTCCGCTGATCGACGGTGAAACCCAGCTCGGTCAAGGCGGCGACGACTTCGTCGGGCTCGAAGGTTCCCAGGGCCTGCAGGCTCGGGATGGCCAGCACCGCCGGCGGTTTGAACACGTGGAGGACCACTTCGGATCCTGCGATGAGCACCGTTCCGGGCTCGGGACTGATGTCGCGGACGACGTTCGTGTTGACGTCGAGATTGGAGACCTCACGGGCTGTGCGCTTCACGGTGAAACCGAGTGCCAGCAGCTGGGCTTCGATGCGGTCGGCGAGCGAGGTGCCGAAGTCTTCTAGTGCCGGCACCACCAGCTCTTCGGGCCCGTCAGACACGATCAGCGTGATGACGCTGCCCCGCTCCACCGGCTCGGCGGCGTCGGGACTGCTGCGGATCACCGTTCCCGCGCCGAATTCGGTGGAGAACTCGCGCTCCACCCGGTCGACGAGTCCGAGGCGTGCCAGCGTGACTCTGGCGTCATCGATCGTCTGCCCGGCCAGGCGCGGCACCTCGACTTCGCCACGGCCGGCGGAGACCGTCAGCGTCACGATCGTGCCTGCAGGCCGTTGCTCGGTGCTCGGGATGCTCTGCTCGGTCACCAATCCGATCGCCAGGTTGTCGTTGCGCACGTCGATGCGTTCCACGCTGAAGCCCGCGGCCACAAGCATCGCCTCTGCCTCTTCGTAGGTCCTCCCGACCACGTTGGGCAGCAGGATCAGGGTGCGCGGCGCAGCCACGAACAGGGTGATCGGATTGTCGGGATCGTTCGGTTCTGCGAGCAGCAGCCCGGCACGAGGATTCTGCTGGAACACGACGTTCTCGTCGACGTCGTCGCGTTCGGAGAACTCGATGCTGGTGTGCTCGAAGCCGACGTCGGCGAGTTCGCGCTCGGCTTCGGTGAAGTGCAGACCCACCACGCTGGGCACTCGCAGCCGCAGATCGGAGGTGGTCTCGGGCTCGGTCACCACGCCCGGTTCACCGCGGTCGTTGACCAGCAGGAACACCAGCCCTGCAATCACCAGCAGCAAGATGACCAGCAGCGTGATCCACATCGGCGTGCGGTCCGGGGGCTCGACGGCGCCAGGCGGCGGACCTTGCGGGTACTGCGGCGGGTACTGCGGCCCGCCGTAGTCGCCTGCGCCGCCTCCATGGCGGCCGTAGGGTGCCGGCGGCGCCGACGGAGGCTGCTGGTACGCGGGCGGCGTCGGCTGCGAGGGCGCTGCGACCGGCTCGGCAGGGGGCGCATGCGGCGTGCTCTCGGGCGCGGCGGCTGTCACAGCCGGGAAATAGGCGGTGACATCGGTTGCTGCGGCATGTGTCGGCTGCCCCGCCCGGAACCGCAGCAGATCGTTGCGCAGCTCTGCAGCCGAGCCGTAGCGAGCGGCCGGGTCCTTGGCGAGCCCGCGCAGGCAGATGGCCTCGAGTTCGTGGGGAACGTCGGCGTTGTAGCGCGACGGCGGCACCGGCGCTTCCTGGACGTGCTTGTAGGCGATGGCGACGGGACTGTCCCCGGTGAACGGCGGCCCCGCGGTCAGCACCTCGTAGAGCACGACCGACAGCGAGTACACATCGCTGCGAGGATCGGCCTCGAGCCCCTGAGCCTGTTCGGGCGACAGGTACGTGGCTGTGCCCATGACAGATCCGGTGCGTGTCAGGTCGTCGGTCTCGCCGCCGAGCGCTCGTGCGATGCCGAAGTCGGCCACCTTGACTTGGCCGGACTGGGTGATCATGACGTTGCCCGGCTTGATGTCGCGGTGCACCACGCCGTTGCTGTGGGCGAACGCGAGCGCAGCGGCAATGTCGATGGCGATGTCTGCAGCCCGGTCAGGATGCAGCGGGCCGTCGCTGCGGATGACCTCCGCGAGGCTTCGGCCCTCGACGTACTCCATCACGATGTAGTAGGTGCCGTCGTGGTTGCCCCAGTCGTACACGCCGACCACGTTCGGCTGGTTCAGGTTCGCCGCGGCTTGAGCCTCACGCCTGAACCGCTCGACGAACGACGAGTCAGTCGCGAACTCGGGGAACAGGACCTTGACGGCGACGGGCCGGTCGAGCAGGCGGTCGCGACCCAGGAATACCTCGGACATCCCGCCGCGCGCGATGCGGCTGAACAGCTCGTAGCGACCGCCGAAGATTGGATTGTCGGTGTCTGCCATGAGCGAGGGGCAATTGCTGCCAGATCGGGCCGTCGGACCGGCGGGGTGACTGCGAGGTGTTCGGGCTACGGGCGGTCGGTTTCGGGGACCGCCTGCAGCGCAAGGGCGGTTTCCGCTGCGGTCGCAGCGATCATCGTTGCCAAGGTACCGCCGCCTCGTCCCTTGCCGATGTCAAGGGTGGCGTCGGGTTCGATCAGCACCGCCACGGCGACAGTGGGCGCATCGGCCGGGGCCAGCAGCACGGCCCAGCTCCCGGTTCGGGTGCTGGTGTCGGTCGGATCGCCCATCCGGCCGGCCGCAATCGCTGCGGGAAGCTCGGCACCCTCTGTGGGAACGAGGCTGATCGCGGCCTGCTGCGCCGCTGCGGTCATGCGAGCCAGCAGTCCGGCCGCGCCGGCAGTGGAGAAGACGCGTCCGGCATCGCGTGGAGCGGCCTCGACCGACGCATCGGAGGTCGACGGTTCGCCCTCGGTCGAGCGGCTGTCGACGCGGTGCACCACGCGGGGACGCATCCGCAGCCCGTCGGTGGCGATCGACGCGGCCGCCACCGCCAACTGCAGCGGCGTCAACCGCACCGGTGCGTCATCGCCGTTGCCGTTGCCGGTGCCGTCCGGTTCGGCCTCGCCCGGCTCGCCGGGCAGATCGATGCCGGTCGAACCGGGCTTCCGGCGCGCACCCTCGAGAAACTCGGCGCCCGCCGTACTGAGCGATTCGTCGGCGGTCAGTGCGTAGTGGCGCTGGTAGGCGCGTGCCAGCGGAAGCCGAGCACCGGTGTGAACGTCACCGGGCCGCGGTGACACCAGCGCTTCGGGATCGAAGCTGGGGCGCGACCACATTGCGATGAGAGCACCCGTCGCTGGGTCGATGACGACGACTGCGCCATCGCGATCGCCCAGCGCGGCACGCGCGGTGAGCTGCACGCCGTGGTTCAGGGTGAGGACGACATCTCCCACCCGACCGCTGTCGGCGAACAGATCGGCCAGCTCCTGCACCGCAATGCGGGTCGCTGTGCCTGACAGTTCGCTGTCGTAGCTGCGCTCGATACCGCTGGCGCCGGCCGTGAGCCCGAGGTAGCCCACGGTGTGCGCATAGAGCGGACCGTGCGGGTACGAGCGGGGCAGTCGCCGACCGGAGTCGTCATGAGCGATGGGGAGCGCGAGGACCTCGCCGTCAGCGCTGATGATCGCACCGCGTGGGTTGCCGACGGCCGCCGCCGCAGCACGCGTGTTGAGTTCGTGATTGCGGAGACCCTCGGCGGAGACGAAGCCCAGATTGGTGAGCTGCACCAGCAGCACCGCGAAGCCGACAGCAAGCGCGACGGCCAACCGGATGATGCGCCCCCTCACGGAGCGCCCTGCGACAGTTGCTGAGACTCGACTCGGGAGGCGTCGCTGGCGTCGGAGACGGCGAGCAGCAGCCCCGCGGCGATGCCGTTGCCGATCATCGCCAACTGCCCGTAGGCCACGAACGGCAGTGCTCCGACGGTGTGCGGCAGCAACCGCAGCACGCCGGCAATGGTGAGCAGTGCCTGCAGCCCGATCACTGATGTTGCGGCGGCTGCCAGCAGCCGATGGGTTCCCAGCGCCCGCTGTGCGATGCCCGCGCCGACGCCGACCAGCAGTGTGAACGCGACGAGCAGCGCTGCGCCGCCCAGGATGCCGAGCTCTTCGGCGACGACGGCAAAGATGAAGTCGCTGTGCGGTTCGTGCAGGTGCTGCGGCGCGCCGAGTCCGGGGCCCACCCCGCTGATGCCACCGGCGCTGATCGCGAAGGCCGCATCGACCACCGTCGCGCCGTCGGCGTCGGTCCAGGGGTTCAGCCAGTAGTGCACTTGTGCGGACAGCCGGTCGTACACGGCGGCGAGCACGCCGACGCCGACGGCGTAGGTGATGATGACCCCGCTGAGTGCCCTCGCACGCGTTGACCGGGGAACGGTCGGCACGTCGCTGGCGAGGGGATCGTCTCCGTCGAGCCACAGCGGCAGCCAGGCCGCTGCGAACACGATCACCGACGAGGCGAGATCGGCGCCGACGATGAGCATCACCCACGCGCCGACCGCCGCTGCGCCCGCCCCCGCAGCGTGACGGTGCGCAACCCAGCGGGCGCTGAGCCAGCGGGGCGCGGTCGCCGTGAGCCCGCAGGCGGCTATGACCACGACGATCTTGGCGAGACCGTAGGGCTGCACGCTCAGCAGCGATCCGAAGTCCAGCCACTGGCGCGGCGGATCGTACGCGTCGGCCGAGACGTGGGCCCCGCCCGAGAAACTCCCCGCGGCGAGCAGCACCGCAGCGACGAGTCCGCAGGTGCCGGGCCGGCTCAAGAACCAGTCGATGTGACGGCCGGCGACCAAGGTTCCGGCGATCGCTGCGCATCCCAGCAGCACGGCGACTGCTTGCTCGGATGCCAACAGGGCATCGACCCGCGCGACGAAGACCCAGCCGATGCCCATGAGCAGCCCCACGATCCCCAAGAGGATCTCGTTGCTGTTCGGCGCCCAGCGCTTGATGGCGAAGTGAGCTGCCGCGCCGCCGGCCAGCACGGCCGCCAGCCAACCGGCGGTGCCCCACAAGGATTCGGTTGCGCCTCGTCTGCCGTCACCGTCCCAGACCGAGTTCTGCTCCACACCCAGTGCAGTGACAGCGAACGTCGTGCAGATCACCACGCCCGCCATCGCGACGAGCGCTGCCTCGGTACGGCGTCGGACCCGCAGCGGAAGCCTCAGCGTGAGCGGGAACGCCGCCAGCCGCGCCGTCTCGGCGTTCGCTGGATGCTGCCGTCGGCCTGCGGGGCATCGGGCTGCGCCGAGGCCGGCCCGCCGACGGCCCCTTCGATGTCGACGTCGACCACCAGTGCGGTGGAGTTGTCGCGCCCGCCGCGTTCATTGGCCTGCCGGACGAGCGCGCGCGCGACGTCTGACGGGTGCTCATCGATGTCGAGCAGCTCGGAGATGTCGGATTCGTCCAGTTCGTTGGTGACGCCGTCGGTGCAGAGCAGGAAGCGGTCGTTGCCGGTGAGTTCGAGGATCCAGTCGTCGACGATCACATTGGGCTCGACGCCGATGGCCCGGGTGAGCGTGTTGCGTCGCGGATGGTCGGCGGCCCGCTCGGGGGTGATGTCGCCGGCCCGGATCATCTGGGCCACAAAGTTGTGGTCGATCGTGAGCTGGGTGAGTTCGCCCCCTTGGTAGCGGTAGACGCGGGAGTCGCCGACGTTGACCAGGCACCACACGCGGCTGTCGTCTTGCTGCACCACGGCGATGGCACACAGCGTGGTGCCCATGCCTGACAGGTCAGCATGGGCGGTCGAGCGGTGATGCACGACGTGGTTGGCGTGGTGAACCGCCGCCAGCAGCTCGGCCCGTGTCGAGGGGGAGTTCGCGGCGACGGTCTTCACGGCGAGACTCGAGGCGACGCTGCCGCCGAGGTGCCCGCCTATGCCGTCGGCCACCACGAACAGGCCGATGTCGGCATACATGGCGTCTTGGTTCTCGGCGCGGCGCAAGCCCCGATCCGACGCTCCGCCCCAGCGAATGCGCATCTGGCGGGCTGGCGCACTCATGACCGTGCAGTCTCGCGGCTTCGCGATGCGGCGGCACCGCACGCGCCCGTCATGTGCTCACCTCGAAGACGGTGGAGCCGACCTGCACGAAGTCGCCGATGCGCACTGCGGTTGCATTGCCGACCTTCTGGCGGTTCAGGTACGTGCCGTTCGTGGAGCCCAGATCTTCCAGCAGGTGCTGGCTGCCATCGCGGTACAGACGGGCATGGACTTGCGACGAGTAGCTGTCGTCGATGATCACGTCGCAGTCGGGATCGCGCCCGATGGTCAGCGCGTCAGCCAGCAGGTGCCGTTCTCCCTGGGCGCTCAACGGCGAACGGACGACGAGCGCTGTGGGCTGCGGCGCGGAGTTCCCGTCGGCGGTCCCGTTGCCTCGCAGCGTGCGCAACGACCTCCAGCCGAAGCGGTTGCGTGGCGTTGCAACGCCGGCCCACACGGCGCGCATCACACGGAAGAAGAACAGGTACAGCAGCACGAGCACGCACAGCGCGAGCAGCCGCACCAACTGCTCGGACATCAGTCCAGCTCCAGCCGCAGATCGTGGGTGCCGATGGTGACGACATCGCCGTGGGACAGACGCGCGCTGGTGATCTCGACGCCGTTCAGCAGCGTGCCGTTCACGCTGGCGAGGTCCACCAGCAGCAGGCCGTCCGCGCTGGAGCTGATCTGCGCGTGCCGCCGTGAGACCTTCGGCCCGTTGAGCACGATGTCGCAGTCGTCACGCCGCCCGATGACAGCCGAAGAGCCCAGTGTGTGGCACTGTCCGTCGCTGCCGACCAAGCTGGCGCCACCCACGAGAATTCAGTGTAGGAGCGGAGGTTCGCGGGCTAGTCTGTTCGCCCCACGCGCGAGTGGCGGAATTGGCAGACGCGCAGGCTTCAGGTGCCTGTGCCCGCAAGGGTGTGAGGGTTCAAGTCCCTCCTCGCGCACAGCAGTGAGCCCACATCCCGCTGAGCGTCGTCTTTTTGACATCTGCAAATCGGATGTCTAATTTGGCGGCATGGCGAGCGGAACTGGGCCGGGGCGAGAGCTGTGCGCAGCCGATTTCGCTGCCGACGCGCATGGCGTCAAGTACCACGGCGAGTTCAGCCGCCATCCTGAGGCATACCTGCGGCTGCTCTCGCTGCTCAACGACCCCGCGAACGAGCAGCGGCTCATCGACGCCGAGATGCACGGGCTGCCGGCACTCTGCGGGGTGGCGCGCTTCATCGAGGCCGACCCGATCATCGGCGCGCTGATCTCGTGCGATGAGACCGCCGTGCGCGCACGCCAGACCATCGGCGTCGCCGTCAAGCTCAAGATGGCCAAGCTCGGCTGGCGCCGCACTGGCCGCAAGGGCGCGGTCAAGGGCGCCTGTCTCTTTGCCAAGGCCGAGCACTTCGCCCTCGACGACTCGTCGTGCGCCAATGCCTCCTCGCGGGCACTCGCAGCGCTCGATGCGGTCGCGGCTATCGGCAGCGACGACGAGCGCGAAGAGACGGCTCAGATGCTGATGGAAGCGCTCGCCGGCAGCCGGCGCGCTGAAGGACGCCGGTTCTGACATGGTCATCGTGCTCGACAGCGGTCCCCTCGGGCTGCTCAGCAACCCGACGCCACGAAGGCCCGGCAACGATGCCTGGGAATGGGCACGAGCACACGCAGCCGCCGGCGCCAGCTTCGTGCTTCCCGAGATCGCCGACTACGAAGTGCGGCGAGAGCTGGTCCGTGCAGGACGAGCCGCCGGGCTCGCCCGACTCGACGAACTCTGCGCCGCCTTGAGCTACGCGCCCCTGTCGACGCCGGTCATGCGCGACGCCGCGTCACTGTGGGCTGAGGCACGCAACCGGGGCTACCCCACCGCACACCAGGCTGCCCTCGACGGCGACGTCCTGCTCGCAGCCCAAGCCCGCAGCGTGGCTGCGGCCGACACCGCCCAACAGGTTGTCGTCGCAACCACCAACGTCGCCCATCTCGAACGCTTCGTCGAAGCCAAACACTGGGCCGACATCTAGCCTTCGAGGCTGGCCCGATGGTCGAGGCCAAGGGTCACCGGATGACTTCCTGCCGGGGCCGGATCAGAAATTCAACATCAGGGTGGACCCGCGGACCGACGTGGCCCAAACGATCTGTCGGCCTGCGTCGTGTCGGGGGCGCGCACCAGCCGGTCGGTTCGAATGTGACCTGATAGGAGCGTCGGTTCGAGTTCCTTGTTGGCCATGATCAGAGCTGCCTGGCTGTAGTCCGTGTGCGACCGTGCATGCGTCGGCTAGAGCGCGCCTTCGTGCTGAAGCAGCTGGGTCTTGAGGTCGAGCCCGCCGCCGAATCCTGTGAGCGAGCCGTCGGCGCCGATGACCCGGTGGCAGGGGAGCACGATCGGCACCGGGTTGCGGCCGTTGGCCTGGCCGATGGCCCGCACGGCCTTGGGCCTGCCGACGAGCGCGGCCTGCTCGCCGTAGCTGCGGGTGCTGCCGTAGGGGATGTCGCCGAGTGCCCGCCAGGCTGCCTCTTGGAACGGGGTGCCGCGCAAGTCGAGCGGCACGTCGAAGCTGGTGCGGTCGCCGTCGAAGTACTCGCCGAGCTGATGCGCTGCCTGGCGCAGGATCGGATGGTCGGGGTCTTCGACCATGTCGTCGGGCAGCTTGACGGACGTCTCGTCACCGCGCCACGACACGGCACGCAGCCCCTCGTCGGTCGCCACAAGGCCCAACGGCCCGATGGGGCTGTCGATGGTGGTGTGCCAATGCGCGTCTTCGTCTGGGACGGTGCTGCTTGGGGTGGACGGCGGTGGATTCATGTGTCGTTTCCTGGATCGGGACGGGGTCAATGCGAGCGAGCATCTGGTGGGCGCGGACTGGACACCGCGGCGGCATGCCACAAGTGCTGTGCAGCCCACGAACGGTAAGGGCGCCACGACTCGGCCAGCGCCTCCAGTTCGCCGGCGGAGACGGGGTGGCCCGCCAGACCCTCGGCGGCCCGGCGCAGACCGAGGTCTGAGGCGGGGAACGCATCGTCTGCGCCGAAGACGCGCATGGCGATGAGGTGCGCGGTCCACGGGCCGATGCCGGGCAGTTCGCACAGCCGGTCCACGGTGTCGTCGAGCGTGTCAGCGGCGCTCAAGTCGAGATCGCCGCTCGCTACGGCCTGCGACAGGCCCACGATGGTGTCGATGCGGCGCTGGGTGAAGCCGAGCCCGACGAATCCGGACGGTCCGGCATCGGCCAGGCTCGCCGCACCCGGGAACAGGTGGGTCAGGGGCACCTGGACATCGACGCAGCACTGTGACGGAGCGTCGAAGGGCGTGCCGAAGCGCTGCGCGAGCCGGCCGCACATCGTGGATGCCGCTGCAAGCGAGATCTGCTGGTTGACGACGATGCGGACGGCGGTCTCGAACCGATCCCATGATCGCGGCACCCGCAGCCCGGGCGCTTGCCGCACGAGGGGACCGATGAGCGGATCATCGGCCAGCGCGGCTTCGGCCGGCGACGGGTCCTCGTCGGTGCCGAGCATCGCCCGGCAGCGGCTCACCGCATCGATGATCGAGTCGTACGTCGGCAGGTGCAGCCTCAGCTGCAGCTGATTGCGTTCGCCGCCGGCATCCACAGGCACAGCGGCGGTGCCGTTGGGCCCCGCCGCCAGAGACGTGGCGCCACTCGGCGCGGCCGCTATGGGGGCGGCGTCATGTGGCATAGCGAGCTCGGCGATGCCGGGGTGGCCGCAGGCGCTGAAGCTGCGCATGTAGCCCGAGCTCCCGTCGGCATGAACGCTGGCGGCCTCGATGCCGGGGATGGCGCGAGCGGCCTGGTGCGAGATGAACGTCTCGAAGTCGAACGGCGCCAGGTACGGCACCGTGAGCACGAGACCGCCGTCGAGGTGAGGCCGTTCGCCATGCTGCCGCTTCGAGCGCAGCTCGGTGGGAGTGAAGCAGAACACCGATGTGATGACCCGGTGCAGTTGACGCGGCCCACCGAAACCCGCCGCCCGTGCGATCTCGGCGAAGGTCAGATCGGTGTCGTCGATCAGGCAGCGGGCGAAGTGCGCACGTCGTGACCGGGCGATGGTGGTGGGCGTGGCACCGACATGGTGCTCGAACAGCCGCCGCAGTTGGCGGCCGCTGTAGCCCACGTGAGCCGCGAGCGTCTCCTCGTCGTGGTCATCCAGAAAGCCGTCGTTGATCCGCCGCAGGGCCGCCCCGACCGGCGCTGGCACGTCCAGATCGGCGAGCGAGCCGGCGCAACGCTCCGGATGGCAGCGCAGGCAGGGACGGAAGCCGTTCGCCTCGGCGGCCACCGGGTTGGAGTACTGCGTCACGTTGTGCGGCAGCGGTTGCGCCGAGCAGTCTGCCCGGCAGTAGATGCCGGTGGTGCGCACGGCCGATACCTGCATGAGACGAGTCTGGCAGACTGCATCGGACACAAACGGACATCACCAATCGAGGTCCGAATATGTCCGATGAAGAGCTGGGGAACAGATCAGGTCTCGTTGGCGTCGAATCTTCCCGCGGCGTGCCGGCTACGGCGGCGGCGCAGCCACCACCATGTGACTGCGAGCACGATTGCGATGATCGGCAGGAACGGCAGCAGCGCGGCGGCGACCAGCCCGATGGCAGTGGCGATGCCTACCAAGGCGCCCCAGCCGCCGCTCAACGCGTCGCCGAACCCAGGCGATGTCTCGTCTGCTTCGAGATACAGCTGCAGCGTGGCGCCGCGGGCGAGCCGGCCCAGTTCGGCGCCGTCGGCAGTGACGGGGACGGCGCTGACGCGGATGTCGATGTCCAGTCCGCGGGTTGCCACGCGTCCTGCGAGGCGACCGTCGGAGACCGTGTAGCCAAGCGTGGCCGTGGCCCGCTCGCCGGGCTCGATGCGGGCGAGGGCCGTGCCGTCGGACACCCTCAGGTCGTCGTTGTCGAAGCGCAGCGCGTTCGATGTCAGAGCGACGTCCGTCAGCACCGTCTCGCCGTTGTTCTCTACCTCGATGCACAAGCCGACATCGCCGTCGGGCGGCGTCAGCACGTCCTGGTAGCCAAGGCACGGGTCCTCGTCGCCTGCGGCTATCCACGCCTGCACGATCATCGACGCGCTCGGCACTGCCTCGACCGATTCGGTGATCGACAGCGTGATCGTGGCCAGGTCGACCCGGTCGCGCAGCGAGCGCAGCTGCCCGCGCAGCCGCTCCAGGTCGCTCTCACGGCTGGCCAGCTCGCGTTCGAGCTCGGCCACGCCCTTTACCTCGGTGGCTTGTGACAGGAATTCTCGCAGCCGGTTCACGCTGACCTCTGCGGTGGAAATGCGGCTGGCGAGATCCACGACGATGCCGGACACGTCCTCGGCGTTGACGGTCTGCTCCACGAGTTCGCCGACGTTCGACAGGCGTTCCAGCGCAGCCGAGAACTGCTGCGGACGCACCTTGAAGGTCAGGGTGGTGCGTGCGCGGCCCTGCGTGCGGGTGTCCTGCGCGAACACGAAGCCGCCGAGACTCTCGATGATCGACGTGGCTTGCGCCCCAGCAGCAGCGACGTCTGCTGTCTCGACGGCGATGCGGGCTGTGTAGATGATGTCGCGTCCGAGATTGGCGGCCACGTCGGGCACGCTCGTGGCCAGAGCAGTGGTGTCTCCTGCGTTCGAAGCGGGCGCGCTCTCGGCCATCTCCTCCTCGGCCATGTCGCCGTCGTCCATCATCTCGTCGTCGGCCATGAACATCTCCTCGTCCATGTCGCCGCCCATTGCTCCGTCGTCCATGCTCTCTTCCGAGTGCATGGCTTCGGTTGCGAACGTTGCGCGCTCGTCGCTGTCGTCGGCGTCATCGGCGCCGTCGGCGCTGCACGCCGCAGTCAGAAGCACCAAGGCCAGCGCGGCTGCCGCAGTTCGCCAGTTGAGACACCTGCCCGCAAGGCGCCGGGGAGTGCGTGTGTGCGGAACGATCATGGCGTTCCCTCCTTTGGTCGGCCGCTCATCGAACGGCTCGACCTGATGACGCCCATCGTCCCCCGAGAGTTCCCCGCAGGGCCATTGCGGTTGCGTGTCGGTCGCGAGACCATGATGAGCGCCGCCGTCATGGAGTTCGATGCGCCCTCAGCGGAAGGCGGGGATGCTGGTGATCTGCTGACCCAGGATCAGCCCGTGGATCTCCTCGGTGCCCTCGTAGGTCATGACCGATTCCATGTTCGCCGCATGGCGCATCGGCGCGTACTCCGTCGAGACGCCGTTGGCGCCCATCATCGCCCGGGCGGTGCGGGCGGTATCGATGGCCACCCGGCAGTTGTGCCGCTTGGCCATCGAGATGTGATGCGGTCGCAGCCGGTGCTGTTCCTTGAGCTGGCCCAGCCGCATGGCCTGCAGGTTGGCATTGGTGATGTCGGTGAGCATGTCGGCGAACTTGATCTGGCTGATCTGGAAGCCGGCCAGCGGCTTGCCGAACTGGGGGCGTTCGAGCTGGTAGCTGAGCGCCTGCTCGTAGCAGCAGCGGGCCACGCCGACGGCGCCGAAGGCGATGCCGAAGCGGGCCTCGGACAGGCAGCTCAGCGGTGCGCCGATGCTGAGCGCGTCGGGCAGGCGCATCGACTCGGGCACTTCGACGTCGTCCATGTAGAACTCACCGGTCACCGAGGCCCGCAGCGAGAGCTTGTTCTGGATCTTGCGGGCTTCGAAGCCGGGCGAGTCGGTCGGCACCAAGAAGCCCTGGAAGCCGTCGTCGGTATTGGCCCACACGATGGCCAGGTCGGCCAGTCCGGCGTTGGTGATCCAGCGCTTGGCGCCGTTGAGGATCCACGAGTCGCCCCGCCGCACCGCCCGGGTGGTCATCGAGGCCGGGTCGGAGCCGTGGTCGGGCTCGGTCAGCCCGAAACAGCCGATGACCTCGCCGGCCGCCATGCGGGGCAGCCAGTGCTCCTTCTGCTCGGTGGAGCCGTAGCGCCAGATCGGGAACATGCACAGCGACCCCTGCACCGACACGAAGCTGCGCAGCCCGCTGTCGCCGGCTTCGAGTTCGCGGCAGGCCACGCCGTACGCCATGGCCGAAGCGCCTGCGCAGCCGTAGCCGTCGAGGTGCATGCCGAGCAGGCCCATGTCGGCGATCGTCGGGATCAGCTCCATCGGGAACGTGCCCGCCTCGAAGTGGTCGCCCACGATCGGGTCCCACTCTTTGGCCACGAACGCAGCGACCGTGTCGCGGATCATGGCTTCCTCGTCGGACAGGAACTCGTCCATCTCGTAGAAGTCCGACAGCGGGGCAGGCGTTTGGCTCATGGGCGCATACTGCCGCGCCAGCCCCCCGCGGGCCAACCCGCCTGGCCTGTGCCGACTGACACAGATGTCATGGCTGTGCAGTCGGAAGGAGACTCTGAGACGTTGCGACCTGCCGGATCGCGGGAGCAGAGGATCCCGCCGACTGCACAGCCGGCGTGCCTTTCGGCGCGGCCGGTGAGTACTGTGCGCTGCCATGGGTGATGACACTGCCGACGATCCGCAGGCACGCCAGCCCGGCGAGAGCCGGCTGTATTTCCGCCAGCTGCTGTCGGGACAGGACTTCGCCACCAGCGACCCGATCGCCCGCCAGATGGTGAACTTTGCCTACCTCATCGGCGACCGGGAGACCCGCGAGGCCGTCGTGGTCGACCCGGCCTATGCCGTCGACGACCTGCTCGACATCCTGGCCGAAGACGAAATGCAGCTCACCGGCGTGCTGGCCACGCACTTCCATGCCGATCACATCGGCGGGAACATGATGGGCTACAGCATCGAGGGCGTCGCCCAGTTGCTCGAACGCCAGGGAACGAAGATCCACCTGCAGGCGCCCGAGGCCGAACTGGTGCGCAAGACCACCGGCATCTCGATGAGCGACATGGAGCTGCACGCTCCCGGCGACGTGGTGTCGGTGGGTGCGATCGACATCGAGCTATTGCATACCCCCGGGCACACGCCCGGCAGCCAGTGCTTCTTGGTGGGAGGGGCGCTCGTGGCCGGCGACACCCTGTTCCTCGACGGCTGCGGGCGGATGGACCTGCCGGGCAGCGACCCGGCTGCGATGTACCGGTCGCTGCACGACACGCTCGCCAAGGTGCCCGACTCGGCCGTGCTGTTTCCCGGCCACCGGTACTCGTTCGAACCCAGCGCAACCATGGGCCAGACCCGCCAGATGAATTACGTCTTCAAGCCGAGCAGCGAGGCGCAGTGGCTGATGATGTTCGGGCAGGGTTGAGAGCGGTGCCCTGCGCCGAGCGTGTGATGGTGGCGCAGTGGCTGATGATGTTCGGGCAGGGTTGATGACTGAATCCATGCTGCCGCCAGTCGTGAGCGCAGCCGAGATCGTTGGCCGCGACGACATCGTGCTGTGCGACGTGCGCTGGTATCTCGACGGCCGGTCCGGCTATGACGCCTACCTCGAAGGCCACATCGCCGGCGCCATCTGGGTGGACCTCGACGCGCATCTGTCCGCGCACGGCGCGCCCGACCATGGTCGCCATCCGTTGCCGACCGCCGAGAGCTTCGCCGCATCTTTAGGGGTCCTCGGTATCAGTGCCGACGACCCAGTGGTGGCCTACGACGACCTGAACGGCACGGCCGCAGGCCGGATGGTGTGGATGCTGCGAGTGCTCGGCCACGACGCGGCACTGCTCGACGGCGGCCTGGGCTCGTGGACGGGCGACACCGAGACGGCGCCGAGCACGCGAGCCGCCCGCGAGTGCCCGGTACGAGCCTGGCCGGACGGGGCGTTCGTCGATATCGACGCAGCCGCCGACGCCGGCGCCAGCCCCGAGATCGTGCTCATCGATGCCCGCGGCGGCGACCGCTACCGCGGCGAGACCGAGCCGGTCGATCCGCGCCCCGGCCACATTCCCGGTGCGGTCAACGTGCCGATGACCGACAACCTCGGCCCAGAAGGCCGCTTCGCAGACCCCGCAGCACTGCGCGCCCGCTACGCGGACGAAGGCGTGGAGGAAGCAAACGGCGCGAACAACGCCGTCGTGTACTGCGGCTCAGGCGTCAGCGCCTGCATGGACGCCTTGGCCATGGAGCGCGCCGGCCTCGGCCGCCCGCAGGTGTACATCGGCTCATGGTCACAGTGGAGCCACACCAACCGCCCCGCCGCCTCCACAGCGGGCGCGGCTAGGTCGGTGAACCGGGCGGCGGGCCTGCAGAAGTGAAGCGGGTGTCGGGCGGGTCGACGGCCCAGGGCGCGTCCTGGGCCCAGCGATCCTCATGCACCAGCTCACGCAGCGGCCGTCGCCGCACCGGCCCGTGGCGTCCTGCGGGCCGCCCGAGCGGGATGGTGGCGTGGATCGCCACACCCTCGGGGATGCCGAGCAGCTCGCGCAGTTCGTCCTCGACGTCGCGATGCCAGCCGGTGATGACGCCGCCATAGCCGAGCGCCCGCGCCGCCAGCAACAGGTTCTGCACCGCCGGGTACACCGATGCGCCCTCGGCGTAGGTGGGCTTCCGGTAGCGCACCAAGCACGCCAGGATCACCACCGGCGTCTCCTCGAAGTGATCCACGAAATGCTGCATGGTGCGAGCCATGCGTGCCTTGGGCGATTCGTCGTCGGCACCGGAGCCTTGCGTGTAGCCGTCGCCCGAACGCTTCGCGTTCCAGCCGTCACGGAAGCACTGACCGAGCAGGGTCTTCGCTTGGCGCGCTGCCGGCCCGTCGCGCAGCACCACGAAGCGGAACATCTGCCGGTTGGAGCCGCTGGGCGCGCGGCTGGCGTGCCACAGGATCGAAGCCAGATCCTCGTCGGGTATCGGTTCGGGCAGGTAGCGGCGGATTGCCCGGGTTGTGGCCAGACCCTCGAGCAGCCCGATCGGCTGCGGCTCGGCGCCGGCCAAGGACCCGGCGTCGGCTTCGCTCCTGCTGTCGGCGCCCATTCCAGCTGCGGCTTCACTCATCATCGGCCTCGATTGTGCTGTGTCTTGGCAGGCTCGGTCTCGGCAGGCTCAGTCCCGGCGAGTTCCGCGGTCGCCCTGTGTCTCGTTGAGGAAGTCCACCAGCTTGACGATGGCATTCTCGGTGACGACGCCTGCGATCCGCCCGCCGCTGTCGATCACGGGGTAGAGCTCGATGTCGGCGTCTGCCATCGCCTCGGTGACCTCGCGCAGCGTCCACGACGGGCGCGCCGGGGTGATGTCGGTTGCCATCACCTCGCCGCACGTCACCGACATCCAGTCGTTGCGGTCTACATCGCGGGTATCGCTCAGCCGTATCACGCCGAGGAATTCCCGTTCGGGCCCGATCACGATGGCTTCGAGCTGTTTGCGCGGCAGTGCCACGCCCCACACGAAATCGGCCAGCGGTGCATCGGCACTCACCGTCGGTACCTCGGTGGACATGGCGGAGTTGACCGGCATCTCCAAGCGCCGTTCGAGATGGCCCGTGCGGCTGTCGCGCTGGAACTGCGAGACCGAGGCATTGCCGATCAGCACCTGCGACACCGCCACCGCCACCAGCGCGGGCACGACGAACAGCGGCGCGCCGGTGGATTCGGCCACGAACATCACCCCGGCCAAGGGAGTGCGGTAGCCGGCTGCCAGGAACGCGGCCACGCCGATGAAGGGAAAGAACGCCAGCGACTCAGGTCCCAGCTCGATCCAGCCGCCGACCAGGCGACCCACGATCAGGCCGAACACTGCGAGCGGGATGAACACGCCGCCCACGCCGCCTCCGGCCAGCACCGTCGACGTTGCCATCATGCGTGTTGCCAGCAACAACCCCAGCAGCCACAGCGACGCCTCGGGGTTGAGTGCCCAGTCCACCAGCTGACCCTCGGCCGTCGGGCCCAGCGACAGCGGCGCATCGAACACCAACTCGCAGAGTGCGGCCAGACCGATCAGGATCCCCCCGCTGCCGAGCGCAATCAGCCACCACGGGCGTTCCGAGCCGTGGATTCGCTTCGCGATCGCCAGCACCCGGCAGAACCCCGCTGCCAAGAGCCCGCACAGAGCGCCGACCAGCGCGGCGCCCAGCAGTTCCTGGCGGCCGAACTGGACGCTCACCATCTCGGTGCCGATCTCGAACGGACGGTCGTCGAAGTCGGTGACCAGCACGTACACGACGTAGCTGGCAGCGCTGGAGAGCAGCGCGGGCAGCAGCGCCCTGCGGCCCAGGTCGCTCTTGTAGGGGGCTTCGAGCGCGAACAGCACGCCGGTGGCAGGCGCTTGGAAGATGGCGCTGACACCTGCGGCGGCCCCTGCCACGAGCAGCGCGTAGCCCTCGCGGCCTCGGAACAGCCGGCGAACCACCCGCTGCATCGCATTCCCGGCCGTGGCGCCCGCGTAGATGGACGGACCCTCGAGACCGACCGCACCGCCGGAGCCCACCGTCACGATGCCCGCCAGCAGGCGAGCGGGCAGGTCCCTGAACCGCATGGGGTGGTTGCGGTCGTGGAAGGCCCGGATGTACTCCTCGGAGGTGGACGGCGAGAGCCGGCGGCCCGCATCGGCCCAGCGCAGCAGGATGACGGCGCCCCACAATCCGAGCGCGGGGGTAATCACCCGCTGCCAGGGCGGCAGGTGCAGCACTCGCTCGAGCAGCACCTTCTCGCTGAGCTCGGCAACAGCGGCGACGATCAAACCAGTCACGACGCCCACGGCGACATATGTCGCGAAGCGAAGCAGCCGGTTTCTCATGCAGGTCGGTTCACTTCGGTCGGATAAGAGGTGCGGAGAGGGTGGGATTCGAACCCACGAACCACCTTGCGGCAGTTACTTCCTTAGCAGGGAAGCGCCTTCAACCGGACTCGGCCACCTCTCCAATGCAACCAGCCGACAGCGGCCGGTGCGCCGACTCAAGATAGCCCCACATAGGCACCAACCGCGATGCCGCCGGCCGCCGGTGCCAGCGAGACGTCCCGGTAGCTTGGCCGGCGGAGGGGTGGCAGAGCGGACGATTGCGACGGTCTTGAAAACCGTTGAGGCGCAAGCCTCCGGGGGTTCGAATCCCCCTCCCTCCGCACTGCGGCTGAGCCAATCGCCCGGCTCAGGGGCTTCGGTAGATGTCGCGGCGGTGGCCTACCCGGACGACTTGGATCACGAGCCGGTCATCGATGACTTCGTACACGATCCGGAAGTCGCCGACCCGGACCCGGTACGCGGACGCTTCGCCTGCGAGCTTGACGCAGCCGGGAGGCCGTGGCTCGCCGGCAAGCAAGTCGATCGCTGCCCGAACCCGGAGCCCCTCGGCGCGTTCGAGCCCGGCGATCGCCTTGACCGCTCGGCGGGAGATCTCGACCCTGTACTGGCTCACTGATGTGCCGGTTCACTCGAGCCCGAGCGCAGCCTTGACTTCCTCCCAAGGCACGTAGTCGTCTTCGGCTCGGGCCGCGTCGAGCTCGCGACGGTCCTCGGCCTCGTCAGCGCGGTCGGCGAGCTGATCGAATGCGTCGACGCCCAGGATCACTGCGACGCGACGGCCGCGCCGCGTCACGGAAATCGGCTCGCCGGACCTGCTGGTCTCGGTGATCACCTCGGCCAGACGATTCCGCACGTCGCTGAATGCGATTTCAGTCATGTATGAATTGTACAACTACGACGCTCGTGCGAAAGCATCTGCCGCGCGATCAGCTCCACGATCGGCAGGCGTACGCTGTTGCTGACCGCGGGGCATCGTCGGCAAGGAGTTGGTTCGTGCGTTTGACCCATCTCGGACTCAAGAACTGGCGCAATTTCAGGTCCGGAATTGCTGACCCAGACGGCGCTTGAGCAGGTGACGACGAATCGGGATTTTGTCGCAACATTCGTTCGTCAATGCTGCGAACGACAGTCTCGACAGCCGACGGTGTTGTTCAGCGGACGAGGCGGCGGAGCGATTTGAGCCAGTCGTCGGACGAGGTCCAGGCTTCTTCGCTGACGCGCTCGCGGCCTGACGAGTTGCCGTTCGCGGCAGGGAACGAGCCCAGGAACTTGACGTCGCGCTGCTTCATCTTGAGGGCGCGCAAGCAGTCGGCGACCACTTCGTCGGAGATGTGACCCTCGAAGTCGAGCAGAAAACAGTATTCGCCGAGTCCGCGCCGGGTGGGTCGCGACTCCAGCCGGGACAGGTCGAGACGGCGTGCCTCGAACTCCATGAGGATGCCCAGCAGGCTGCCCGGTTCGTTCTGCTGCTGGAACACCACGATGCTGGTCTTGTCGTTGCCGCTGGCCGGCGGCACCTGGCCCTTGGCCAGCAGCAGGAAGCGGGTCTGGTTGTCGCGGTGGTCCTCGATGCCGGCTGCGACGGTGGAAAGCCCGTAGATCTCCGCCGCTGCCGGGCTGGCAATCGCCGCGACGCCGGCGAGCTGTTCCTCGCCGATGCTCCGGGCCGCCAGCGCGGTCGAGGTGGCCGCCTCAATCTCGACGTCGGGCAGCCGGGTGTGCAGGAACGCACGGCACTGGGCGATGGCGACCGGGAACGACAGCACCGTGTGGATGGCCGAGAGATCGTCGGCGGTGGCGGTGCCGGGCAGCGCCATCAGGTCGAGCTGCACGTTCACGATCACTTCGCGCTGGATGAGGAAGTCGAAGTCGAACGCGAGCGCGTCCTGGGTGACGTTGACGGCGCCTTCGATGGCGTTCTCGACAGGCACGAAGCCGTAGTCGACTGCCCCGTCGTCGAGCGCGGAGAGCACCTCGGGCACCGAGACGAGCGAGACGGGCGTGCACTGCGACAGGTCGGGCTGGGTCGCCAGCGCAGCCTCGGTAAAGGTGCCGTGCGGGCCCATGTACCCGATGCGCGTCGACGGCGAGAGGGCGGAGGCGCCCACGGGTGCAGCGGCAGCAGCCATCGGGGCAGGATACGCACCGCTCCCCAGGCACCCGACCCTGGGCTGCGGCGGGTAGAACGGCAGGCGATGGACGCTGAACAGCTCGCCGGATTGCTGGCTGAGGTTCGTGACGGGACGGTGAGCGCTGATGAGGCGCTGGCGCGACTGCGCCGGTTGCCCTATGCGGAGATTGCCGGGGCGCGCATCGATCATCACCGAGCGCTGCGTACCGGACATCCCGAGGCGGTGTACGGACCGGGCAAGTCGCCGAGCCAGTGCGCCCGCATCGTGGCCGAGATGCTGAGCGGCGGCTCCGGCCCGGTATTGCTGACCCGGGCCAGCCCCAACCAGGTCGCCGCAGCCCTGGCTGCGTGCCCCGATGGTGTGGCGCACCGCCCGGCCGATCGGCAACCCGACCTGCCGGATGGCGCTGCTCAGCCTTCGGCCGATCTGGCGACGGTGGTGTGGCGCGCTGCGCCAGCGCGTCACGAGCGCGTGGTGGTGGCCGCGGCAGGCACGTCGGACGGACCAGTGGCGAGCGAATCCGCAGCGGTGCTCAGCGCCTTCGGCGTGACTGCGCAACGGGTGACCGACATCGGCGTCGCTGGCCTGCATCGGTTTCTCGCGGAGATCGACACGCTCGCCGAAGCGGACGCGGTGATCGTTGTGGCCGGCATGGAGGGAGCCCTTGCTACGGCGGCCGCGGGCGTGACCTCGGCACCAGTCATCGCCGTCCCGACCAGCGTCGGCTATGGCGCGGCACTCGAGGGCGTCACCGCGCTGTTGGCCATGCATGCCTCATGCGCCGCTGGTATCGGCGTAGTGGGCATCGACAACGGCTTCGGTGCCGCAATGGCCGTCATTCGCATCCTGGATCTGGCGCAGCGAGCATGGACATGGAGCTTCAGCCGCTCCGATGCTGATGAACTGCGAGAGGCAGCCGACGATCTAGCGACGGCATCGGACTCAATCCGCAACGCCCTGCGCGACGGCGACGAGATTGACAAAGCGGGATTAACGGCACTGCTCGATCAGCTTGACGAAGCGCTGAGGCGATCTTGGCAGGCGTCTATGGCCACTGAGAAGCATCGACACGCCGGTCCGGTTCCATGAGCTCCGACGCGGGCGGCACGGTGGCGTGGTTCGACCCGGTCTCGGGCATCGCCGGCGACATGGCGCTCGGAGCGCTGCTGGATGCCGGCGCAGACCTGGAGTACGTCACCGAACAGCTGCAGACACTGGGCGTCGACGGCTGGCAGCTCGGTGCCGAGCGGGTACAACGGAACGAACTGGCGGCGACGCGGGCCGTCGTGGACGCTCCCGAAGCGCATCATCATCGGCGCTGGCGACATATTCGGGAGCTGCTCGGGGGCGCACCCTTGGAAGACCGGGTTCGCGGCCGCGCGCTCGCAGCGTTCGAGGCGCTCGCCGTCGCCGAGGGCCGGGTACACGGCGTGGCGCCCGACGAGGTCCACTTCCACGAGGTCGGCGCGCTGGATGCGATCGTCGACATCGTCGGCGTGTGCGCGGCGCTGGAATCGCTCGGCGTCGACGAGGTTGCCTGCGGCCCGGTTGCCGTTGGCAAGGGCACGATCCACGCCGCGCACGGCGTGCTGCCGAACCCGCCTCCCGCAGTCTCGTACTTGCTGGCGGGACACCCAGTAGTCGGCGTCGATATCGACATGGAGCTGACGACTCCGACGGGCGCCGCCATCGTGGCCGCCCTGGCATCGCAGTTCGGACCGGTGCCGCCCATGACGCTCACCAGCGTCGGCTTCGGCGCCGGAACTCGCGATCTGCCAGGCCGCCCCAACGTCACCGGCGTGCTCATCGGCACGGCAGCCGCCGCTGACGGCTCTGCCAGCCCCGACAGCGAATCCGGGGAATCCGGTGAGTCCATTGAGCGTGCCAAGCCCGGCCGGCCCGCCGCGGCGCCCCGCAGCGCGATGTCAGCCGTAACGGGTGCTGACGTCACCGAAGAGCTGGTTGAGCTGGCCACGAATCTCGACGACGTCTCCGGCGAGCTGCTGGGCCACGCCATCGACGAGCTGCTGGCAGCCGGCGCGCTGGATGCCTGGGCAGTCCCGATCGTGATGAAGCTGGGCCGCCCGGCGCACACGCTGATGACTCTGTGCAACGCCGGCGACGTGACACGGCTGGGCGACGTGATGGCACGCCTCACCGGCACGCTGGGCTTGCGTGCGCGGACCGTCGTGCGCACTGCACTCGAACGCCATGTTTCGACTGTCCATGTCGATGGTCAGGCCATCCGGGTCAAGCACGGCCCCCACCGCAGCAAGCCCGAATGGTCTGACGTGGTCGCCGCCGCCAGAGCCCTCGGTCGCACACCGGCCGATGTCGCCCGTGAGGCGAGCGCGAGCTGAACACTCGAGCCCAAGTCTCTGCGCAGCTCCAATTCCTTGGCGCTGGCAGAAAGCAGCCTCGTACACTGTTCGGGTGCCGACGGGCTGCGGCCCGGCCAGCGGCAACCAGCGCTTGTAGCTCAATTGGACAGAGCATCTGACTACGGATCAGAAGGTTCGGGGTTCGAATCCCTGCAAGCGCGCTGAGGCTGAGCCCGCAGGCGAAGCCGGGGCCCGAGCGGCCCGTGAGCCCGAGTCCAATCGAGACTGGGAACAAGAGCGGGACGGCTCGGGCTGAGCCCCCATCCGAGGCATCTTGAGCGGGAGCACGATGACGCAGCGCAGGATCGCAGTCATCGGCGGCGGGATGTCCGGGCTGGGCGCAGCGTGGGCACTGGCGCAGCATCCGGATCGGTTCGACATCCGGCTGTTCGAGGCCAACGATCGCCTCGGCGGCAACGCCGTCACCGTCGACATGCCACAGGACGACGGCACGTCGATCCCTTTCGACATCTCGGTCACCGCATGCATCCCGTCGGTCTACGACCACGTCCTGCTGCTCTTGGAGCGTTTCGGCATCGAGCTGCTCGGGACCAAGTTCAACTACAGCGTGACCTACCAGGGCGGCAGGTACGCCCACGACTTCGACTCCGACATCAGGGACCAGCTGCAACCCGAGATCGAGCGGTTCCAGCGCCTGCTGGGCCGCCTGCACTCCTTCGGCCGTCTCACCCGGGCGCGGTCGAAGTTGCTCAATGCGCTGAACCCGTTCAACTACATCACTATGCGCACCGTGCTGAACGTGGGCGGGTTCTCCGCCGACTTCCGGTACAAGATCCTCAAGCCGATGTTCGTCAACTTCCTGATGGCGACGAACGTGTTCGACATGCCCGCCGCGCTGTTCGCCCGCTATCTCGAATTCTTCGACATCGAAACGGCGACGCCCATGCAGACCTGGGATCAGGGCACACGGCGCATCTACGAGCACCTGTCGGCCGACTTCAGCGACAAGATCTATCTGAGCCGACCGGTCCGCAAGGTGTACCGCAGAACCTCGGAGGTGGTCGTCGAGGACGCAGAGGGGGTGCGTGAGACCTTCGACGAGGTGATCTTCGCCTCCAACGCCAACCAGACCCTGATGATGCTCGACAAGCCCACCGCGCTCGAGCGCTACGTGCTCTCGTCGGTGCGCTACGAGAGCGAGCTGCACAACCACACGCTGGTGCACTCCGACCCGTCGGTGCTGCCCGACGACGAGGTGGAGTGCCTGGGCACACGCAGCAATCACATCGAGCAGTACGGCGCCCGGCCCGACAACTACGAGCTCACCTACATCATGAGCAACCAGCAGCCATGGGCTCACAGTTCCGACAAGCCCTGTCTGGTGACCTACAACTCGAACACCCCCATCGACCCCGACAAGATCGTGAAGCGCTGGTGGTTTCAGCATGTCGTGCATGACGTGCGCCAGGTGACGCTGCTCGTGCCGCTGTTCCGCTTCATCCAGGGCAAGCGGCGCAGCTGGCACTGCGGGGCGCACACGCTGGTCAACAGCCAGGAGACCTGCTTGGTGACCGGGCTTGCCGCAGCCACCCAGATCGGCGCCGACTACCCGTTCGACGACGACAACGCCCGCGAGGTCTTCAACTACTACGGCAGCATCCTGCACGGCGCCCGCTTTCGCAAGATTCCGTCCTGACCGGCGGCAGTTGCGGCCGCATATTGCGGCGGCGTGCGGATGTGCCGGGACTGTCTTCAGGCGGGCAGCTCGGCGTCGTTGAAGGCAGTTTCGAGCAGTGCCTCGAGCCCCATCGATGAGGCGGCCTGCGCCAGGTCGGCATGGTCGAGCGCTGTGCCTTGTGACCGCAGGATGCCTACGACGTCACGCCACTGGCGTTCAGAGACTCTCCCGCCTGTTTGGTACCACTCCAGCTTGCGCAGTATCTGATCGGCGGGAGCGGTGACCCACAGGTGCTGCGACGGGTTGTCGCGCACCTCGATGCGCCACCGGCGTTCGAGTTGGCGCCGGTCGAGCGGGCTGTCGCCGAGCACGAAGAGGTCCACCTTGAAACCGGCTTCGTCGATCAGATTGAACGACGCTTTCTGCTCGACTGCGCGTTGAGCGGCTGCCGCAGGCACATAGAAGTCGATCTCCAGCGTGTCCACGAGATCGTCGAGCTGTCGGCGTTCCAGGCGAATTGCCATGTCGATGTCGATCGTGCCTCGCGGCTCGCCGAACATCGAGCTTGCGAGCGAACCGCCTAACGCGTAGTCGATGCCGTGCCGCTCCAGGATCGCGGCTACGTGCAGGGCGACTGTGATGGGATCGGTCACCGCGGCCATCGACCGCCGGCGCCGAACGCGGCCTCTGCCGCTTCGGTGCCATAGCGGCGCTGCGTTGCCGCATAGCGGACGCGGGTCTTGTCGGCATCAGGTTCGCTGGCCAAGATGCCTGCTCGGGCTGCGGTCTCGATGGCAGCCGACATCGTTGCTGCCAGCGCAGCCCGCTGGGCAGGCGTCATCGACTTCCATCTCGCGGTGATCTGTTGCCATGCCTCTGGTGATGTGTCACCCGGCCGCGCTCCCGCGGCGCTGCGCTCGTGCGGCGCCCGTCGCGCCGGCGCATCGTGGGCGCCAAGGGCAACTCGACCGTCCATGTCCCAACGGTAGGCCCCATACGCACACGGGCCGGGATGCCTACCGCGACCAAGACGGAATCGCCGTCATCCCGGCCGCCCTGCTCGGCCCCTGATGCGACGCCCGCGCCATGGCGGTGACGATGATCGAAGCCGACCGGTCCGTCTGCACCGGCGAGGCCGCGGTTGACGGCATCTGCGAGCCCTCCTGTGCGACTGGCGCCCCGACGACTTTCGACAATCCGCAGCCAATGTTGACAAGCAAGGCTGATCCTCACTACATTGCTCCGCTGGCTTCCTATGCATAAGGAGACATGTATGCCATTGGGGGGGGGGGGGGGGCCCCCCCGGCCCCC
>JAJDZE010000184.1 GCA_022824805.1 Acidimicrobiia bacterium
GCCCGCCACCAAATGGCTCAAACGAGGCACCCACCGCAGCGTCGCCGAGCTCAAGGACTCAATCAACGCCTGGGTCGACAACTGGAACGACAACCCCCGACCGTTCGTGTGGCACAAGACCGCAGACCAGAACTTCGACACCATGGCCACATATATGCAACAAATTACCCACTCAGGACACTAGGTCGGCATCTGCCACTAGGCCTACAAGTCCTGCCTGCCGATGCTGCGGTATATCTCGACGCTGGCTGATGCGGCGACCGACATGCCGAATTCGTTCCCGGCGTCGATCAATGCGTCGAAGGCGACTGCGGCGGCCACCTCGCCGGGAGTGCCCAGGATGATCGTCACCGACCACGACCAGATGAGCTTCATCGCTCGGCTCGCCTACTTCCCCGACGGCCTGCGCAATGACGCGGGTCTGAAGGCGTACCGCAGCGGCCGAGGGCACTGGTCACGGGCAGCCGCACATCATCTCGTTCAGATCGCAGCCGCTCGGCGGCTCACAGATCGCCATCCCCGCTGTGGGTCGATGGGGATCGTACGATTTGGCTTGGCGCGGCTCTTGCCCCTCCGAACGCCACGGTGAATTCCTGACGGTGGATTCCGGGGCATCGGCTTGCTGCCGACACAGCAACTCAACGGCGAAACGGACAGCCCATGGCCATTTCATCCAATTCCAAGCTCTCGATGGGAACAGTGCTCAGCCTGTACTGGTTCCTGTTCTGGATCCTGAACGGATTCGACAAGTTCTTCAACGCCGACACGTTCTTCGGAGCGAACTTCAAGGTCGGCCTCGAGAACAACTTCCTGCCGGCACTCGGCCTGAGCACGTCGCTGGCGTGGCCGATCGCCATCATCGTGGGCATCATCGAGCTGCTGCTGGGGCTGATGTTCCTCATGGCCCTGATCCGCTTCTGGGGCCGAAACGACGGACGCTACGACACTGCTCGGGCTGCCATCACACTCAGCGTGCTGTTCTTCGCCCTGCTGTCAGCCGGCGCGATCCTGTTCGGCGCACGCGAGCCCATGTGGCAGCACGGCACCTTCATCGCCACGCTGCTGCTGTCGCAGCACGCACTGCACGTCGCCGCGAAATCTGACGCCTGACGCTGCAGCATTCAGAGCTGGATTCGGGGGCGGGCTGCTCAGAACGTGGCGTCTGCCGACAGGCCGAATTCGTTGCCGGCGTCGATCAATGCGTCGAAGAGGTACTGGCCGAAGGAGCGGTCGCAGAAGATCAGGTAGGAGCGGACCCCGTCGCGGTCATTGCGGGCGATGTCGCATGTGACCAGGGCCACCGAGGCCGAGACCACGGCGCCATCGGGCGTCATGTGGTCGCTCCAGTCGAGGCCGCACACCTTCTCGAGCATGCGCGGAGCGCTGGCGCCGGTCACCCGGAACATCGCCCGACCGTGGGTCCAGTCCAGCGCGGAGCAGAACTCCTGCTCTTCGAGCCCGTCGATGCCGGCGACTGCCGCGGCCACCTCAGAAGCGGTGCCCACGACGATCCACTCACCAGGACGCGAACCCAGCACCAGAGCCCCGCCGGCTGCCGCCCGCGAGGTTCCGAACTGCGCGTCGAGCAGATCGGCCGCGGGTCCTTCGGCACCGGCGCGCACCAGCCATTTGACGGTGGAACTGATGTCGCTCAATGTCAGATCGCCGCCGCCGTTCGACGCCGGATTGTCGCAGACGACCGGGCTCTCGAACGCCAAGGCGCTCTTCGCCGGATCGGAGGAAACTCGGTGGTCAGCCACGATGCACCACCACGCCGGGCAGCGCACGCGCAGCACCGCATCGAATGGTCGACTCAGCCACGGAGACGCTCCCCCGCCGGATCGAAGTGGGCGTGGTGGTCGATCACTGTCGCGCTGATGCGCTCCCCCGACTCCAGCAGCACCGTCAGCTTCGTGCCGCCGGCTGCCAGGTCGGGCTCTACCTGCCCGAGGCAGATCGACCGGTTCAGCGTCGGCGAGTGGCGTGAGGAGGTGATCCGGCCCAGGATCTCGTTGGTGTCGCCTCGCACGATCTGCGCGGCCTCTTCGGGCACCACATCGGGATCGTCGGGCTGGATCGCCACGACCATCGGCAGCGACCGGTCGGCAGCCCAGGCCAGTTCGGGCTTGCCGGCGAAATCGTCCTTGTCGAGCTTGATCAGCGACCCCATGCCGGTGCTGGGTCCCAGCGTCAGCCCATCGGTGTCCTGGCCCACGATGAAGTGCCCCTTCTCGAGGCGCATGATGCGCTGGCCTTCGAGGCCGAACGGTCCCACGCCGAGATCGCTGCCGGCTTCCATGAGGGCTTCCCAGACATGCAGGCCGTGGCCCGCAGGCACGTGCAGCTCGAACGACAGCTCGCCGGTGAAGCCGATCCGCCACATGAAGCAGCCCGTCACGCCCGCCACCGTGGCGTCTCGGACGGTCATGTACGGGAATGCCTCGGCGTCGAGGCCGACGCCCTCGCAGACCCTGCTCATGAGCTCGCGAGACTTGGGCCCGGCCACGTTGATGCTGGCGTATGCGGTGGTGACAGGGGTGACGTGAACCTGCCAGTCCGGGCGCTCGGTCTGGAGCCAGTTCTCCACCCATTCCCAGACGCCGCCGGCACCCGAGCTGGTGGTGGACATCATGTAGTGGTCTTCGCCGAGCCGACCGGTCACGCCGTCGTCGAGCACCACGCCGTCCTCGGCGCACATCATCCCGTAGCGCACTCGGCCGATGCCCAGCTTCATCCACTTGTTGACGTACAGCAGGCTGAGGAGCTTGGGCACGTCGGGGCCGCGCAGGTCGAGCTTGCCCAGCGGCGTGACGTCGATGAGCCCGACGTTGCGGCGGACATTGCGCACCTCGGCTTGGGGGTCGCCGTAGTGATCGGGACGCAGCCACTGGCCCGCCTGGATGACCGAGACGTTGTTGGCCTCATGCCAGGGGTGAATCGACGACACGCGGACCGGCTCGAACATCCGGCCGGCGAGCGCGCCCAGCGTGATCGGCGCAAAGGGGGGCCGCCACACGGTGGTGCCGACCTCGCTGATCGTCTCGCCGCGTGCCTCGGCGATGGCTGCGACGGTGTTGACCGTTTCCAGCTTGCCCTGCGAGGGTCCCATCGTGGCGGTGGTGTAGCGCTTGGCCAGCTCCACCGAGTCGTACCCCTCGTGCGCCGCGGCCACCAAGTCCTTGGAGCTGATGTCCTCGGACATGTCCACCATGCCGTGGGTGTCGGCGCGGTAGAGCTCGGGATGGGGATCACGGCCCAGCGGCGGTCGTTCGTCAGGCGCCCATGCGGGTTCGTCGCCGTTGACCGGCGCGGCCCGAGCCGTGCGGGCCTGCAGGCGATGGCGAACAGCTGCTGCACGGGATGCGGCGAGGCGACCTGTGTCCGCGCCATGGCGGCGCAGCCCATCGAGATCGCCGTCGCCGGCAAGCCCGCCCGTCGCCAGCACAATGCTGGGGGGGTCTGACGGAAAAAATCTGGCCGCGGCCGGGTCATAGACCGGACGGTCGCCTGCCATATTGAGCAGTGAGGTGGGGGCAGTCCAGCCTGCGGCCACCACCAGCACATCTGCCTCGATGCGCTGAGCGCCATTGGGGCCGGCCACCATCACGGCCTCGACGGCCCGCGACGAGCCCGTTGTCGAACTGATCCGGCCGCCGGCGCGGCCGTCGATGACGGCGGCGATCTCGGTGCCCACCCGTTCCAGGTCGGCAGCGGCCGCATCGCCCTCGGCGTTGGCGCTGAACACCACCGCCCGCTCGCCCGGCTTGATGCCCCACAAGTTCACCAGGCGACGTGCTGCGCCCGAGGTGATGACGCCGGGCCGGTCGTTGCCCTCGAACACGTAAGGACGCTCGATCAGGCCCGGCGCCACCACCAGCGTCTTGGCGCGTGCCTTGATGAGCCGCTCGACCGCGACTGGATGATTGCGCTGGACGATGCCGAGCCAGTTGTCCTCATAGCGACCCGTCATCGTGGAGTTGGTGAGCACCTCGATGTCGGAAGCCTCCAGCGCCGCACGCAGCTCTGCGAGGTCCGCCTGATCGGCTGCGTCGCTCGAGTAGCGCAGGTGGCCGCCCACTGCATGCTCGTGTTCAACGAGCAGCACGCTGGCGCCCGCGCTGCTGGCGGCCAGCGCCGCTTCGATGCCGGCCGGGCCCGCTCCGGCCACCACCACATCAGGGTGGGTGTAGCGCTTGTCGTGGTAGGCGTGCGGGGTGTCGAGATCGATCTTGCCGCCCGGGGCGAACGTGGCGAGCACCCGCTCGTAGGTGGGCCACAGCCACTGCGGCCGCATGAAGGTCTTGTAGTAGAAGCCGGCCGTCAGGAAGCGTCCGAGGAAGCGGTTCGCCGCCTTGATGTCGCGGTTCAGCGACGGCCACGCATTCTGCGAGCGGACGTCCATGCCGCCTTCCAGCAGGCGGTGGCCGGCCCGGACGTTGGGGTCGTCGCCTACCTGGACCATCAGGTTGGGATCCCAGTAGTCGGCTGTGAGGATCCCCCGGGGCCGGTGGTACTTCATGGAACGGGAGAAGATCTGCTCCCCTGAAGCGGCCAGAGCAGAGGCGATCGTGTCGCCCTCGAACCCGCTGAACCGCTTGCCGTTCCAGCGGAAGCGCAGCTTGGTGGAGCGGTCGATGACCTCGTTGGGCTGCACGCCCTGCCGGCTCATCGTCATGCCGCGCTGCCTCTCATGCCGCACCGCCTCGCTTGTCGCCGGGCAGGGGAGGTTCACGGAATTCGTTGGTGGCGGTGTTGCGTTCCACCGAGAACCAGCGGCGGCAGCCCGACGCGCAGTACCAGTTTTCGCGGAGCCAGCCGGCCGGGTTGTCGCGCAAGTACAGGTAGGCCCGCCATTCGGCCGGCGAGGCATCGTTGGGGTCGGGACGGGCGTGAGACTCGCCGCCGTACCGGAGGTCGGTCGAGTTGCGAGGGCCGCAGTTGGGGCAAGGGACAAGCAGCATCAGTGGCCCACCACTGTCGCGTTGGCGCCGGTGGGCCTCATGGCACTCGGGGGAAGCACGAAGCGAGACATCAGTGGCCCACCGACGCAGCGCCCTTTTCGCCCACCAGTTCGCCGCCCTCGAAACGGCTGAGGGCGAAGGCCTCGATCAGCTTGGGCGTGCGGCCTGTTGCGGCGGCTTCGGCCATCTGCTCGCCCGACACCGGGGCGGCCTTGAAGCCGTAGGTGCCCCAGCCCACATCCACCAGGAAGCCGTCGACGGGTGTGAAGCCCATCACCGGCGAGTAGTCAGGGGTCATGTCGCACAGGCCGGACCACTGGCGAAGAATGCGCATGCGCGAGACGCCGGGCATCAGCTCGAGCACGTGGCCGGCCAGTCCTTCGGTGAACTCCAGCGAGCCGCGCACCGAGTAGTTGGCGTAGGGGTCGACCGAGGCGCCGAATACCAGCTCGCCTCGGTCGGTCTGGCTCACGTACACATGCAGCGAGCCCGACACCACCACCGTCGGCAGGAACATCTTCACCGGCTCGGTGACCGCAGCCTGCAGCGGGTGGGTGGTGATGGGCAGCCGCACGCCGGCCATCGTCGAGATGAGCGACGCCCAGCCGGCGGTGCAGTTGATCACGATCGGCGTGGAGATGTCGCCCCGGTTCGTGCGAACCCCGGTGACACGCCCGCCTGCGCCCTTGCCGTCGGGCCCGTCGCCGCCCTCGCAGACGATGTCGGTGACCTCGGTTTTCTGGTGCGTCTCGACGCCCATGTGGTCCGCAGCGCGGGCGTAGCCCCACACCACTGCGTCATGGCGCACGACGCCGCCGGGCGGGTGATACAGGGCGCCTTGGATCGGGTAGCGCGGATGGTCGGAGGTGTCGAGGCTCGGGCACTCCTTCTTGATCTCGTCGGGGCCGATCACGCTGGAGTTGACGCCGCCGAGCTTGTTGACCTCGGCCCGCCAGTGCATCGTGCGCAGGGAGGCGTCGGAGTGAGCCAGGGTCAGGTGGCCGCGCTGGCTGAACATCACGTTGATGTTCAGCTCCACCGCCATCTGCTCATACAGGTGCACCGACCGGTCATAGAAGGCCACCCCCTCAGGGGTGAGGTAGTTGGAGCGCACGATGGCGGTGTTGCGCCCCGAGCCGCCGCTGCCCAGGTAGGCCTTGTCGAGCACGGCCACATCGGTCATGCCGTGGTTGCGAGCCAAGTAGTAGGCGGTGGCCAGGCCGTGCACGCCGCCGCCGATCACCACGGCGTCGTAGGACCGCTTCAGATCGCAGTCGCGCCAGACCCGAGGCCACGATTGCCCCCGGAGGCCCTTCCAGGCCAGTGCCGCCGCCGAGTATTTGGGCGGGCGCTTTCGCAGCCCACTCACAAGTCCTGCCATCACCGCACGAGGCTAAACAGACTGCTCAGTGAGTCAAAGTATCAATTTGCGATAAATTCAGAGGCATTCCATATCAAAGACGCCGGGGACGGCATGCAACGGCGATCCGTCGAGCTGAGCAGATCGGCTGGACGCGCTCCGGGTTGACACCGTGAACGGGTGGACACAGTGAACCTGCAACGCCTGCGCTATTTCACGGCCGTTGCCGAAGAACTGCACTTCGGCCGAGCAGCACAGCGCCTGCATATGTCCCAGCCGCCGCTGAGCCAGCAGATCCGCCTGCTGGAGCGCGAACTCGATGCACCGCTGTTCGACCGCAGCACCCGCCGGGTGACGCTGACCGAAGCCGGGCGGTTCCTCTATCCCCAAGCGCTTCGACTGCTGGCGGCCGCGGACGGCGTGGAGCGCCTCATGTCGCAACGCCGCGAAGGCCACACCGGCACGCTGCGGGTCGGCTTTGTCGACTCGGCCGCCTATGAAGTCATGCCGCGCGTGCTGGCCGAATACCGGCGGCGGCGACCCCGGGTCGAATTCGAACTGCACACGCTGAGCTCCGACGAGCAGGTCAAAGCACTGCGGGCCGGGCGCATCGACCTGGGCATCGGCCGTGCCGCCGCCGACGGGGTGGAGGCGACCCTCGTAATGCACGAGCGATTGCTGCTGGCAGCCGGCGGCGCTCACCGGCTGGCTCAGCAACCACTTGCAGCGCTGCGCGACCTGGCCGGCGAGCCGATCATCGGCTTCGACCGCGGAGCGTCGCCCAGCCTCCACGCCGTGCTGGCCGGGATGTTCAGCGCCCAAGGCGTCGCCTACGACCCCATGATCGAGGCCACCGAGTACACGACGATCTTGGGATTCGTGGCCGCAGGCGAAGGCGTCGCCATCGTGCCCGCCGGTGTGCAGACGTTCCGGCCACCGGGCCTGCACTACGTGCCGATCAGCGACGCCGCCGCTTCGGTCCCCCTGCTGCTGCTCACCCGCTCCGGCGAACCCCTGCCACTAGTCACCCAAGCCCTCGACGTCGTCACCGAGCTCTACACCCCCCAGTCCCCACCCTGAACGGCTCGCTCATGCTCAGAATCGCGCTTACACGAACAGTGCGGTACGAAACTCCGTAACGATCGGCAAAGCATCGTCCCACCACGCGTAAACGTCGTTCCATGTTGCTGGGCGCGCGCCGCCATGTGCAACGGCGTTTCTGTTCGCGACAATACTGTCGTAGGCGATCTGCGCAGCTGGGTATTGTTCAATTCTCGACGAATACGACATCTTGTAGTCTTCGCCAAACCCTCCAAGAATCCCAGTCAATTCGTTGATCCTTATGGATCTCACGGTTCTCTTGACCACATTTGCAACATATTGATCGCAGGCAAGGTCTCCGCTTGAAGCGCAACGTTCGGCCAAAGCGTCTCGGACTTCCGATTCAAAAGCAGAGTAGATCTTGACGAGCGCATGCTCCACCAAGTACGACTGGATCACACCTGCATCAGGAGATTGCTGCATGAAATCTTCGATCTCTGCCAAGTAGGAGCGAGTTTCATCGATCATGTCACAGCACCAAGCACTGTCGATGCAATTCGCAGCCTCTGCGCAACCGTGGCGACGTCCGTCGTGCCGCTGGTGACATGCTGTAGGTACTCGTCGTCGTGTATCAGTTTTTCGAATCGCTGCCTGCCATCATCAATGCGTGAATCTGAACCTTGCGCAAATGCGACATAGACACTGTCGAATACCGCCGCGTTGAGTCCCGCTCGAATGTGAAACGGCTTTTCGCCCAGTGTCTCAAGTACCGCGTCAGTAGTGTTTTGGAAGCGGGTCCGCAAGTCAGCCAGCTTCTTCTTGTCGAACGTGGCCGATTCGCGCATAAACTGATTCAGAAAGTGCTTCATGGGCTTCGCATAGGACTCGCTCGCTTCAGACAAGGCGAAGAACCGCAAGATGAGTTCAACATCCCGCTGGCGAGGATCAGCTGAAGGTCGGCCGAAGATTTCGCGCCACGCCGGATAGTCGTTGAGTGAGTGGAGCAGGTCGTTGAATGCTCCGTCGTGGACGCAGTTGCGTATTTCTTGAGGATAGAGCTGAGTCCCACCCGTATTCAGGCGCTCAAAGACGTGGTATATGCTGGTGTCATCGTTGGGCGACAGCTGACGCATGACGAATGAGCGCAATACCGAATTGTTGAGTTTCGCATACTCGCTCGGATATTGATCGCGTATGTCTTCATAGCTCTTGCCTTCGTATGGGCTGCCTTCTTCCAAGCCAGTGAGGCGAAATGTTACGCGCCGACCATGCTTCTCCTCGCCGAAATATCCCTCGAAAAAGTAAACTACAGACCGGAGACGTTGCTGTCCGTCAACGACAAGCAGCTTTTCTGTACCGGATTCGGAAAAAAGAAAAATGGACGGTACCGGCAGACCCTTGAGAAATGAGTCGATCAATCGGCTGGCTTGATTCCTATTCCAGACGAAGCCTCGCTGGAACTTCGGTATCCGGATGTCGTCGTCCCGAAACTTCTTGACAAGTACTTCGAGGACGTAGTCGGCAGGGTATGTCAGTATCTCATAGCTCGGCAACACTGCCTCGCCGTCCGCCCGCTCGCTCTCAAGCTCTTCGATACCGTTGGCATCCGACGGTTCGGTGCTGGATTTCAGCATGAGCCGGTCCCTTCAACGAGGCAGCGCGGATCATTCGAATTCCTGACTGCCGGTTTCGGACAGCGCATGGCCTGTGCCTCCATGATCGTCTACCCCCGTAGTCGTCTTGGGCAAGCATCGCCGCTGTCATCGGCGCCGTCAATTTATTTTCGCGCAAGCTCGCGCTGGTGGCTGAGCGGCTCGAAGAGGTCCGCTGCCTGAGCGTCGTCGGGCTCGACTTCGCCACTCAAGTCGCAGGGAGCGGGTGTTCCGCGCCGTAGCGCTCAACGGCCGATCCGAGCAGCGACTCGACTTCCTCGGCCACGGCCCGCGCTTCGTCCCCCGCCTCCCGCCACGCATCCGGCGTCTCGTGATGCACGGCGAAGAGGTTGCGGTGTTCGTCCCAGACATCGGATAGCAGGTCACCGACGCTGGGTGCAACCTGTCTGGAGCGGTGTGCCCGTCGCGGCATGTCCCCAGTATGCACCGGCAACGATCTTTGCGACGACGAATTCACACCGCCTACACAATCGGTCGAATATGCCCGTGCGGGACTGTCAAGATTCGACAGTCCCCGCCACCGGCGCGAGTCCTCGGCACAACTAGTCTTATATGGACTAGTTGACTCGACGAGCGGAGGCCCCATGTCAGCGGAGGTGAGGGGATCGGATCGCACCTGGACGGTCGCTGAGGCGAAGGCCCGGCTGTCGCACATCCTTCGTTGTGCCGAATCCGAAGGCCCTCAGCGCATCGGCACCCGCAGGAGGATTGTCGTCGTACCCGAACACGTCTGGGAACAGCACACCGATCCCGAGGTACACCTCGGGCGCTGGCTCATCGAGAACATGCCGCGCGGCGACGAACTCGAACTGCCCGACCGCCGCTCTCACCGGCCGATTCCTTTCGTCGACTACGCCAACGATGTCCAATGAATGGCGTCCTGCTCGACACCAACGTCGTGGCCGAGACTGCTCGGCCCTCGCCCGATGCGAATGTGCTGACGTTCCTCGCCGCCGAGACCGACTTCTGGCTGTCGACCGTCGTAGTGCACGAACTGGAGTACGGCGTCGAGCTGATGATGCCCGGCCGTCGCCGCGACAACGTGGCGGCAGCAGTCAGGTCGCTGGCCGGCCAAGCGCGCCGGATCGTGCCGGTGGGAGTAGCCGAAGCCGAACACGCTGCCGAGCTGCGAGCACACGCAAGGTCAGCAGGTCGCATGCTCGACGTCGCCGATTCGTTGATCGCAGCAACCGCCGCCGTACGGCGCCTGGCTGTGGCGACTCGCAACACCGGCGATTTCGAAGGCCTCGACCTGCGGCTGATCAACCCCTGGCAGAAGGCCCCGGCACACCCAACAGCGACACTCGGATTTTGACAGACCCGCACTGGAGATCCTTCTGCGAGAAGCCCGCAGCGTCTATGCGGTCGGGCACGACCATCGAGACTGCCCAGATGCTCGTCCAGTCCGCTGCGCTGCTGGTTCATTGGTTCCAAACAGGGCACATCCGCCGGGTGGCGTAGACGTGAGACCCGATGTCGAGCGGCCCGCCCGTGGAAACGAATGAATAAATAGATAGTAATAGATAAATAGATAACAAGAGATAGGACTCGCCCACGAGGAGGTGATGATGCCGACGCAGAACCCCTTCACACCTACGTTCGGCGCGGCGCCGCCGCTGATGGTCGGGCGTGACGATGTCATCGAACGGGTGCTCGCCGCCCTTCGCCATGGTCCCCGCCACCCCGACTACACGCTGTTGCTCACCGGCAGACGGGGCACGGGCAAGACGGCGCTCCTCGACGCCATCGAGGCCGCTGCCCGAAGTCAAGGCTGGCTGAGCGTCAGCGCAACCGCGTCGGCGCCCGAGTTCGGTGCGCAACTGCGTCAAGAGTTGGGCGCGCTGGCCGAAGGCCTGCAACGCGACCCGAAGACGCGGCTTGCGTCGGCGCAGGCGCTCGGGTTCGGCGTGTCGTGGGCCACGGACCCCCCGAACCCTCGGCCGCCGCTCGTTGAACTCAGCCTTCGGCGCCTGCTCACCGGCATCACGGAAACGCTGACTCAATCTGCTGACGGTGTCGGCTTGCTCATCACCCTCGACGAGTTCCATGCCGCAGAGGTGGACGGCGCCCGCGAGCTGGCGGCCGCTATCCAGCATGTGACCCGCAGAGAGCAGCGTCCCGTAGCGCTCGTGATGGCCGCCCTGCCGGAGGTCACCGACACCATCCTCGCCGACATGGGCATGACATTCTTCCATCGCTGCGCACGAGGCGAGATCGGTCTGCTCAGCCATGACGCAACTCGTACGGCATTGCAGGTGCCCATCGGCCAAGCCGGAGGTTCGATCGACGAATCGGCGCTCGATCTGGCAACGCGGTCGTCGGGGGGCTATCCGTTCATGGTGCAGCTCGTGGGCTATCACGGGTGGGAGTCATGCGGCGACGGCGCCAAGCACCTCGCCATAGACGACATGCAGGAAGGCGTCTACGAAGCCGACCAAGCCCTCGCCGACATGCTGCTCATGCCACTGTGGTCAGCGCTCTCGCCCACAGACCGCGACGTCCTGCGCCATATTGCCGCCAACGACGGGCCTATGGAGGTCGCGGCGCTGGCATCTGCTCTCGGCAAGAGCCCGTCGTACATCAACACCTACCGCCGCCGTCTGCTGCAAGCCGGAGCAGTCACCACGCCAGACCGAGGCGTGCTCGATGTCCGCGATCCAGCGATGCGTCGCTGGCTCGGCGGCCTGCGACCCATCGCAGACCTCGATCACTGAACCCGCTCGTGCTGACCGATCGGCTGCTGCGAGCGTCTTCTCGCTCGTAGGATCGCATCGCGCCCGGGCGTGTCCGCCGCAGTGCTCGATGGGCCTTGGGCAACTCTGACGCACAAGGACGCCTGCCTCATGGAGAGCGAACGGCACCAACCAGCGCACGAACCGTTCGACGCTGACCCGGCTGCCCAGCGAATGCGCTTGGAGTCAGTCTCTGTCCGAGGATTTCGGTCGCTCGCCGACGTGGAGCTCTCCGACCTCGGCGGAGCGACGGTGCTCATCGGGGCGAACGGGTCCGGCAAGTCCAATGTCGTCCGCTTCTTCGAGATGCTGAGCTGGATGCTCCGGTCGCAGAAGCTCGAAGAGTTCGTCGCCCGACACGGCGGGGCCGACGACCAATTGTTCATGGGCAACAAGGCGACGCCGCGCATGGAAGCCGACATCCGCCTGTGGACCCCGAACGGCATCAACGAGTATTCCTTTGCGCTGTCATATGGCGCTCCTGATCGGTTCGTGTTCACTGAGGAACGCCTGAGATTCAGCCGTGCAGACCTCGAAGGTCAGGCACCGTGGCAGTCGGTCGGCAGCGGCCATACCGAGGCCAAGATCAAGGAAGCCGCTCACGACCAGATTCCCGGGGTCAATGCGAAGACGGCGCGCGTCGTCCACCACCTGCTCAAGGACTGCAGCACCTTCCAGTTCCACGACACGTCGGCAAGCGCCAGCATGAAGCAACGCTGGGACGTGTCAGACAGCCGAGGGCTGCGCTCAGACGGCGGGAATCTCGCCGCCGTCCTCTTCCGCCTCCAACGTGACTGTCCGGATCGCTTCGAATGGGTGCAAGACAACATCCGCCGGGTCTTGCCGAGCTTCGGTCACTTCGTCGTCGAAGACGAGCACGGACGCGTGCTGCTGAGGTGGCGCGGCACCGATGCAGACAAGACCTTCGGCGCACATCTCACGTCGGATGGGTCGCTGCGGTTCTTCGCCCTGGTCACATTGCTGAGCCTTCCGCCCGAGATGCTGCCCAGCGTCGCCTTGATCGACGAACCAGAGCTCGGCCTGCATCCGGCCGCCGTCACTCTCGTCGGCTCGATGATCCAATCGTTGGCGACCCAGCGCCAGATCATCGTGGCCACGCAATCCCCTCAGCTCGTCGATTGCTTCGACCTCGACGAGATCGTTGTGATGGAACTGGAAGATTCGAGAACGGTGGCTCGCCGCCGGAGCCGTGGCGACTACGAGCGATGGCTTGATGAGAACTACACGACGGGAGAACTCTGGCAGATGAACCTGCTCGGCGGCCGTCCGTGAAACGGGTCGCCATCGTCGTCGAAGGCGACACCGAGGAGGAGTTCGTCAAGCAGGTGCTCCAGCCGCATCTCGGAGCGCGCGGCGTCGTCGCAGTGGCAATGAAGCCCAACAGCCGCGGCGGAAACATCAGCGTCGAGCGGCTCGCTCCCGCCATGGCGAAGCTCTCTTGGAACTTCGATGCCGTGACGTCGCTCGTGGACTTCTACGAGTTCAAGCGCAAGCAACCCAACGAGACCGTTGAGGATCTCGAGGCGCGAATCGATGCAGCGATCCCGCCATAATAGTCCAATATGGACTATTATTCGGAACCATGACTGGAGCAGCAGGAGGACCCATGGCGACGGAAGCCGACAGCACGTCTCAAATCTGGACGGTGGCTGAGGCCAAGGCGCGCCTGTCGCACATTCTTCGCTGCGCCGAAGAGGACGGCCCCCAGCGCATCGGCACACGCAGGACGTTCGTGGTCGTGCCTGAGCACGTCTGGGAACAGCACACCGAATCGGATGTGAGCCTCGGGCACTGGCTCATCGAGAACATGCCGCGCGGTTACGAATTCGAACCTCCCGAACGGCGCTCAGACCGGCCGATTCCCTTCATCGACTACGCCACCGACGCCCGGTGAACGGCGCTCAGTGAACGGCGTCCTGCTCGACACCAACGTTGTGGCTGAGACCGCTCGGCCCTCGCCCGATGCGAATGTGCTGGCGTTCCTCGCCGCCGAGACCGACTTCTGGCTGTCGACGGTTGTCGTGCACGAACTGGAGTACGGCGTCGAGTTGATGGCGTCCGGCCGTCGCCGCGACAGCATGGCGGCAGCAGTCAGGTCGCTGGCCGGCCAGGCCCGCCGCATCGTGCCGGTGGGAGTCGCCGAAGCCGAGCACGCTGCCGAGCTGCGAGCACTCGCACGATCCGCAGGTCGGGTGCTCGATGTCGCCGATTCGTTGATCGCAGCAACTGCCGCCGTGCGTCGCCTCACGCTGGCCACGCGCAACGTCCGTGACTTCGATGGCCTCGGCCTTCGCCTCATCAACCCTTGGGTTTCGTCGGCCGGTTGAGTCCAGGAGCCCGCCGCTCACGTTGCAGCGCGACTGCGCTCGAGCTTGTCGGTCAGATGGCGAGGTCGTTGAGGTTGTAGTCGCGGATGACGCGCTCGAACGTCTCGTCGTTGTAGCGGAAGTCGTCTTCGAGGCCGACGAAGGGGGCGTAGGTGTAGCGGCGCTCGCCGGGACGATGCTGCGCCCGGGCGTCGATGGCCACGGCGATCACCGACGACCGCTTGAACACCCGCTCCTCGTCGTAGACGACCACGCCGTCGCGCTCGTGTACCCGCAGTTGACCTGCCACGCCCAGCACCGAGCTGCGCCTATGGAAGCCGAACGTGACCGAGATCCGAGGATCGGCCGAAGTGTTGGCATAGGAGCCGTGGACCATGTGACGGTTCACCACGGTCGCATCACCCGGCTCGCACAGCAGCGGGATGGCGTCGGGCAGCATCGTGCTGCCGCCGTTGTCGGCGACCTTGGCACGCAGGTCGATGCGCCCGGCCGTGTGCGTGCCGGGAACCACCCACAGCGCATTTGCCGCCGTGGTCTCATACAGCTGCACTTGGAAGTTGAAGCCGTGGATGCCCATGTCCCAGTCGGGGTTGTCCCAGTGGGTGACCCCGTCCTGGTGCCACGCCACTGAGCCGCCCAGCCCCGGTTCCTTCACGAAGATGGCGTCGTTGTAGGGAACGAAGTCGGGGCCGTTGATGCTCTCGGCGATCGACATCAGGTCGGGATGGCCGTACAGCCGCAGCGCGGAGGGCATCGACTGGCACATGCCGAAGATCAGGTAGACGACATCGGGCGGGGCGTCGGCGTCGGGGGTGGGCTGGTCCATCTGGACCTGGTGGCGGCCGCCGAGGGCGCTGGTGCCGCCGAACGGGTCAGACAGCGGCGCGATGTGGATGTACGGCTCGACTGCGTAGTCGCGGCCCAGCGCGGGCCGGCCGCGGCGGTCGAGGGCCTCGCCCTTGCGCACCGGCGCCCGCTCGATGACCTCGCCCACATCGGCCCGCAGCTCGGCAATCTCGTCTGGGCCGACGACGCCGGTGAACACGTAGAAGCCGTGCTTCCAGTAACTCTCCAAGATCTCAGGGTGCAGCTTGCCGTCGGGCCCGAAGCGAACCGGACCCCGGTTGCCGGTGTCGTGGGCACGCCGCACGCCGCCCGCGAGGTAGTCGGCCATCTCGGCGTGATGCTGCCCTCTTGTCGGCGCATCGGCCGTTTCCATTCGGTCCGCAACGTCAGTCATCGCGCTCCCCCAGGCAGTCCCCGTCGAAGCGATGGTAATCGGGCAGCGCGGCGGGCTCTCAGCCGGTGATGGCGTCGAGGGTTTCGGTGCTGGGAGCGAAGTAGAACGAGCCAGAGGCCGGGTTCGAGAAGTCGGTGATGGCATCGCGCACGCCGTTGGCGTCGTCGAGACCGTACATCCGCCGCAGGCGACGCCGCAGCGGTGCCTGATCCTTGCAGAACGCCATGAAGTACAGGCCCACGGTGCCGTCGTGGAACGCATACGGCGTGGAGCGGCGGGCGATCTCGTTGATCTTGTCGCTGCCCTCGTTGCCGTGGTTGCCATCGGCGCGCAGCTCGACGTGGCTCAGGTGGCTGTAGGGCTCCTGGCTGTCGGTCTTGTCGGTCTCGGGGAACTTCTTGCGCCCGAAGTTCTTCTCCTGCTGCTCATCGGAGAGCGCGTTCCAGCCGTCGAGGTCGTGCACCCAGCGCTGGGCGATGATGTGGCTGCCGCCGGCGCCCGCGTCGCCGTCGGGCACGATGGCCACGGCCGGCTGGTCTTCGTCGGCGGGGTTGCCGGTGCCGTCCTTGAAGCCGGTCATGTCGAGCGAGTCGCCGTAGATGAACGTTGGCGTCTCACGAGCGACGGCCATGTGGCCCGCAAGCGCAGTGCGGGCGTCGTACTGCGCCTTCCACACCTTGTCCTTGTCGTCGTGGTTCAGCCACAGCAACAGCTCTTCCTGGGTGCCCTTGGCCTCACGCCCCGAGCCGTCCTCTGACTGGACGGTCACGTAGGCCTGGAAGTCGTCGGGCACGTCGTCGGTGAGCTCGGGCAGCAGGCCTGGGCCGAAGCCGAGCGTCAGGTTGATGCCCTCGGCGTCGCAGGCAGCCCGCAGGTCGGCAAGAGTGGACTTGATCGCGCCGAGGTCGGCGCCTTCCACACGGCTGAGGTGGACGTACCACTGGTTGGCGCCCATGTCGTTGAAGATGGCCTTCTGCGGCGTTGGCATCTGTGCTCCTTGAGGGGTTCGGTGGTGCAAGCAAAAGCGACCCCGTCGGGCAGCCCGAACGGCAGCACGGCGAGATTGCGGGCCTGATCGTAGGCCAACTGCTACGGCGCGCGCACCCCTGCGGCGATCCCAGCAACTCCCTCACGCAGCCCCATCGTCTCGCTGCCCCCGGAGCGCTTCCGGGCCGGCGTCGACAGCGTGAACCGACCGCCTGTGCGACGATGTCCGCGGCATCGTGACGACCGGCACGGCGATACGGGGAAAGTGACTTGCGCACGTCAAGACGAGCATGAGCGAGGGACGGCCATGAGCATCACAGCACCACAGCGCACCTATGACACAGCACTGCCCATCCGGGATGATCTGGGCGCCGCACATGGGGAGATCGCCGCGCGCTGGTCGCGGCCGGGCACCTGGTGGACCGGCGAGCAGCGGGCCGAGATCGTGCGACAGGTGCGCGCAGCGCGGGACCATCGCGCCGACAGCGGCGAGGTACTGCCGCCGTGGGTGCCGCCCAGCAGCATCGACGGTCTCGTCGACGTCGGCGGCCCGCTGCCCGTCGCCGCTGTCGATGCGGTCTGGCGCATCACCAACCACCCGGGAACGCTGACCGAAGACTGGTACCAGTCGATCGTCGATCGCGGCGTCGACCCGCTGGCCTATGTGGAACTGGTGGGGCTGGTGGCGCAGTCCAACTGCGTCGATCGCTTTGCCGACGCGCTGGAGCTGCCGCGCATCGAACTCGACGACCCCGCCGACGGCCCGCCGAGCCGGGAGGGCGCTCCTGCAGCCGTGAAGTACCACTGGGTGCCCACCGCCGACATCAAGATGCCCAACGTCATCAAAGCGCTCAGCGCCGTGCCGGCAGAGAACGAGGCGCTGTTCATCCTCTCCGACGCCCAGTACGTGCCGATGGAGCGCGTGCGCGGCGACGTGGTGTCGGACCGCAACTCGCTCACCCGGCCCCAGATCGAGGTGCTGGCCGCACGGACCTCGAAGCTCAACGAGTGCTTCTACTGAACGTCTGCCCATGCGTTGCTGCTCGGTCTGAGCGGCCAGAACAAGGACATGGACGTCAGCTACGAAGCCGTCAACGGCTCCGACGCAGGTGACGGCGGCGTTCCTCACGGTGCGCTGCTGGCGCGCCTCGCCGAGGCCATGTGGGAGGGCGACCGCGAGGCCACGGCCGCGGCGCGAGCCGCCGTGGTCGACGCTGCGGGCGCCGACGTGATGGTCGATGCCGTGGCGGTCAGCGCCAACTTCCACATGATGACCCGGGTCGCCGACGGCACCGGCACCCCGCTGGATCCGGGCACCTACGACATGTCGGCGCCGGTGCGCGAAGCCTGCGACCTCAACGGCTTCGTGTCGCGCCGCGATCCCCAGGGCGACCGCCAGACCGCAGGCTGACTCCCGGCGCCCCCGCCGCGCCCAGCCCACTCACCGGGGCAGAAGCGCACTCATCGAGCAATCACAAGCCACGTCGCGGCCGATCGCCTTGCGGCGGCAATAGCGTGGCAATGTGGACTGGCCCGAAGTGCTGCGCCGGATCGGGGCCGGCGAAGACGAGCGGACGGAATTCAAGCTGAACTTTCGGGATCGCTCGGCAGCGGGTCGCGCGATCTGCGCATTCGCCAATACCGACGGCGGCGTTGTGGTGCTCGGCGTCGACGACTCTCGCAGCATCGTGGGCGTCGCCGAAGACCCCGAGCAAACCCAGGAGCGTCTCTCTGCTTACCTGCAGTCCGGTTGCAGCTCTCCCGTCAACGCTCGGCTCGGCCGCCACCGCCACGCCGACGGCTGGGTGCACTGGATCACGGTGACGCGCCAACGCGGGTTCGAGCCGATGCGCTGTGACGGGCGCGTGTGGGTCCGTCGCGGACGCAGCACCGTGGAGCCGTCGCCGGCCGAACTGCAAGACCTCTTCAACGCTTTCGGTTATGTCCTGACCGAGGAACAAGTCATCGGGTCAGCGTCGTCCGCGGACATCGATCCGCAAGCATTCCGCGACTACCTCCACGTCCTCGGCATCGACACCGGCACGGATCCGCAGCCGCGAAGCGACGACGATCTGCGCAATCGCGGCGCCGTGGCGGAGCGGGACGGCGAGCTGAGACCCACGCTGTACGGCTTGCTCGCTTTCGGAAAGGATCCTCAGCGCTTTCCGCAGACTGCCGGCTTGCTGATCGACTGCGTCGCCTACGACGGCCCGACTCAGGGGGCGCCGGTGCTGCAAGCGGCTCGTGCCACGGGGCGACTCGACGAGCAGATCGACCGCGCTCTCGGATGGTTCAAGGCACTCGGACGCTTCGAGTCCTACGACGAGATTCGGCGCCACGACCGTTACCTGCTGCCGCTCGACGTCATGCGCGAGGCGCTGGTCAACGCCGTCGCGCATCGTGACTATGCGATCACCGGCTCCCAAGTGCTCCTTGAGGTGTTCGAAGACCGAGCCGTCGTCACGAGCCCGGGAAGGCTTCCCAACTCGATCACGCCAGAGTCAGTCCAAGCCGGCGGCCGTCCGCGCTCGCGCAACGAGTCCATCGCGAATTACCTGCTGTCGCTCCGCTACATAGAGAAGCGCGGGCGCGGCTGGCCACGCATGCGGATCGGCATGCGCGACTTCAACGGCACCGAGCCGGAAATGCTGCACGACCCGATCAGCAGGTGGGTGCAGGTCACGCTTCGTCTCGGCCACATCGCGGCGAGTCGGTAGCAGCATCCCCGCCCGTCCGGCGCGTGCTGTCAGGACCTGAAGCGCTTGGTGGGCAGGTGCGGGCCGATGTAGCCGACGTGCACCTTGCCGGTGGCGTTGGCGCCGCGGGTTCCGTCGTGGAAGTACAGGCGCGGTGCGAATGAGGCGTTCGACAGCTTGAGATGCGCCTGCATCTCGATGCGGCCGGCGGGCGCCACGCCGACCGACACCGGCAGCAGCCGGTACTTGCGCAGCTCGGGCTGGCGCATCACCTCCTCGGATTCGTTCATCGCCAGCTTCTTGGCATTGGCGAACCACACCCGCTGGTGCTTGCTCCGGCGGCACCAGTCACGGAAGTCCTGAAAGCCTGCCCCGGTGTTGGCGTACGCTTCCAGTGCCAGCAGCCCGTCGAAGACGCCGAGCGCCCACGACTGCGACTCGATGGCGCTGTCCAAGTCGGCTATGCGGTGTTCGGCCTCGGGCGGGATCTCGATCTTCGACAGATTCGCCCGAGCGAGCTGCAGCGCCTGCCGGATCGACGTGACCTGCTGGTACTTGCGCTTCGAGGCGTCGGCGTCGGGCGCGTCGGCGCGCCGGCCCGCCTGCAACAGCCACTCCACCATCTGATCCTGGGCGTCGATGAGCTGACGTTGCAGATCGTCGGCACGCAGCTGCGCGAGCTGCAACTCCTCCTGCATGTCGAGAACCTGCTGGGAAATCTCGTCTCGCTGCTGGCGGGCAGTCGCTCGCTGCTCGCGTGTCTCGAACAGCGCTTCCCACAGGTCGTCGCGTTCAGTCTCCAGCACAGCGATGCGCTCGGCGGGGCTGGGCCCGGATTCGAGCATCGGCGCCTGGCGCTGGCTGCCCAGCCGTGCGCGGGCCTGTCCGTAGAGCGGTGGCGGCTCGCGCTCGGCAAGCGCCAAGCGCAACAGTTGACTCGCCCAGCGGCCTGCCTGGTGGGGATTGCTGCGCACGAGCTCCGCCGACAGCGTCCGGTGCCGGTGAGGGTCCTGCGAACCGGTGAGGTACAGACGCGCCTCGCCGGGCTGCAGGTCGAGCTCGCCGCCGACGAGACGCTGGAATCGGGTCAGCAGCGCCAGCGGCATCACGAACACCCGTGCGAGCCCGGCAAGCTGCGACGCTGCGCTGTGCGCCCGGCGGGTCATGTCGCCCATAGCGGTGTCGGGGTTGATCGGATCCCACGCGATCAGCAGATACGGAATGGGCCGCTCGGGCGAGACGATGGCGTTGCGAAGCGCTTCGGTGTGTGCCAAGTCGCGCACCTGCACCGGATCCACCGACAGCGGCTCCGGGCCGACATGCGGCTTCCCGCCGCCGCGGATGCCAGCATCCAGCAGATCATGCACGAGGGCCTCCACGCCTGTGGAGCGCAACGCCCCAAGGTGCGAAGGGACGGCCTCAGCCCGGTGCGTCGGCATGTGCACCGGCATGGACCGGTCCTCGCTCACAGTGCTGTCGTGCATCACCGGCACCTCGGCGGGGACCTCGACGTCCACCCACAGCCAGGCGCCTTCGGCGCCGCTCAGCACACGGGCCGTGACCACTGTCATGCCGGTGGCCGCTTGGCGTCTGAGTTCGAGCGTGGTGGTGGTGACACCGCCGTCGGTGCTCGTCTCGCGTGTCAGATCCAACCGGCACTCTGCGGCTGCGGTGGATGCGGAAGCGGCAGGTGCATCGGCAGCGCCGCTGCCGCCGGCAGCAGCGCGGGCCACATCGAGGTGTGGGTGCTGCGACTGTGCCCAGCCTCGGAAGGTGCCGGCAGCGAGCTCGTGAAGGCCGGCTCGGCCGTCCTCCCACATAGCCCGGTAGACCACCTCGAGATGGTCGCGACTGCCGGCCGTCGGTCCGGCCGCCATGGCTAGCTCTGTTCGTAGATGGGCGTGAGGAGGGCGCGGCCCAGCGTGGTGCCGAACATGTTGAAGCCGCAGATTGCCGGCGAGACGTTCTCGTCGATGGGCAGCGAGGCAACGCTCAGCGCGTGCACAGCGAACATGTAGCGGTGCGGGCCATGGCCGGCCGGCGGCGCAGAGCCCAGGTAGCCGGACAGTCCGGCATCGTTGCGAAGCTGCTTGGCACCGTCGGGCAGTCCGCTGCCCTCGCTGTCGCCGGCGCCGGAGGCGAGCTCGGTGCATGAGGCGGGAATGTCGAACACGACCCAGTGCCAGAAGCCGCTGCCGGTCGGCGCGTCGGGGTCGAAGCACGTGACGGCGTAGCTCTGTGTGCCCTCGGGCGCGCCCGACCACGACAGATGCGGGGATCGATCTTCGCCTCCGGCGCCGAAGATGCCCGAGACCTGCGGCATCGGGAGCATCTGCCCCTCGGCAACGTCGTCGCTTCGCACCTCGAACGACGCGACAGAGGGAAGGAAGTCATAGGGGCTGGGAGGTTGTGGCATGACGGGTGCCTTTCTGTTCGCTGACCGGACAGTTGACACTATGCGTCGCGATGCGCTATACATGTCGTGTGTTAACCGCTCGGGGTGTGAACTCCGGGCCGCACATCACACAACCCAAACTGACAGACCAAGGACCGGCCCGCTTCGGCGGGCCGGTCTTTGGGTTGCGCAGCTGGGTCGGCCCCCACTGCGCACCCGACGACCGGAGGCGGCCGTGACGCGCTGCAGCCCCGCATCAGCCACAGACAGCCTCCGGCGCTGGTGGGCCGATGCTGTCGGCTACCAGGTGTACCTGCGCTCCTTCGCCGATTCGGACAACGACGGCGTGGGCGATCTCGGCGGCGTGATCGCCAAGCTCGACTACCTGGCGCGCCTCGGCGTGGACTTTGTCTGGATCACGCCCTTTTATCCCACGCCCGGCCACGACTGGGGATATGACGTGGCCGACTACTGCGACGTCGACCCGCTCTTCGGCGACTTGGCCACGCTCGACCGGCTGGTGGCCGAAGCGCACGAGCGCGACATCCGCATCGTCACCGACCTCGTCCCGAATCACACGAGCAGCGACCACCGCTGGTTCCAGGCGGCGCTGGGCAACGCGGGCGCGGCTGACCGCGAGCGCTACCGCGACTACTACATCTGGCGCGACCCGGCGCCCGGCGGCGGCCCGCCGAACAACTGGGTCGGCTACTTCGGCGGCCCAGCGTGGACGCTGGAGCCGGAGTCCGGCCAGTACTACCTCCACCTGTTCCTGCCGTCGCAGCCCGATCTGAACTGGCGGAACCCGGCCGTCGCCGGCGAGTGGGACGACATCCTGCGGTTCTGGCTGGACCGGGGCGTGGCCGGCTTCCGGGTCGACGTGGCCGGCGGTCTGGTCAAGGACGCCGGACTGCGCTCGAATCCGCAGCTCCTGCCGATCCCGCCCCGGGCGTCGCGCTGGGAGCAGTGGGACTGCTTCGAGCATCTCTATGACGTCTTCCAGCCCGAGAGCCAGGACGTGTTCCGTCGCTGGCGCACCATCTGCGACGAATACGGAGCGTTCCTGCACGGTGAGACCTACCACCTCGACCCGCGCGGCATGGACGATCTGTTGCCGCCCGACGGCATGCACGGTGGCTACTGGTTCGCGCCGATGCACATCGACTGGGAACCCGCCGCGATCCGCAGAACGCTCCGCGGGCCGTCGAGCGCATTGGCCGGCCGGTTGCTGTGGGCGATGAGCAGCCACGACATGGCGCGGGCGCCCACCCGCTTCGCCCCAAGCAGCGACCCCGGCAGCGATGGCCGTGCCCACGACGACGGCTGGGGTGCTGCACGCACCCTCGCCTTCAACGTGCTCGCTGCCTTCCTGCCCGGCACCTTGGTGCTGTACCAAGGCGAGGAACTCGGCCTGGCCGACGGCGAGGTGGCAGCCGAGGACAAGCTTGATCCCGTCGGTCCCGACGACGACGTGAGCGCTGGGCGAGACGGCTGCCGCACGCCCATGCCGTGGGGCGACGGCCCGCACAACGGCTTCTCGGAGGCCGAACCGTGGCTGCGTTCGGCGGAGCGTCCTGTTGGCGAGACGGCGGGGGCGCAATCACAGGACGAGCAGTCGTGGCTGGGGGCGTACCAGACACTGCTGAACGTGCTGCAGCGAGCGCGGCCCGAACTCTCGAACGGGTCCGCCGCCGGCAACGGCGCCGTGGAATGGACAGACAACGGCAGCGGACCGATCATCTCCTACCGGCGGGGCCGCCTGGCCGTGGCGGCCAACGTCGGCGACACGGCGTGCGAGGTGCCACTCGAGGACGGGGCCACGCTGCTCTACGACTCGGCGACTGCATGCCGTCACCCGAGCGCAGACCCGTCGGACGCGTCGGCGCGGGATGCGTCCCGCGGAGCTCACCTGTTGCCTCCCGCGAGCGCGGCCGTCTGGCTGATCGGGCGATAGCGCCTGAGCGCTCGTCACGCGAATGTCATATGGCCCGACGGACAACGACCGTTTGCCGCTCGTTAGCCTTTCCGACAGCACAACACCGAGACCACCGGCCAGCAGCGACCGTTCTTCAGGTCGCATGGCGTGCCCGACCACGTGCGGCAGCTCTAGGACGATGCGTCTCTCAGGGAGGAAGCACTCAATGACACACCCATCCCACCAACGAAACCGGCGGCGGCACCGCGTGAGGGGGCTGATCGGCGTGCTGTTCGCGTTCTCGCTCGTTGCCGCTGCGTGCGGCAGCGACGACGACAGCGATGACGCCGACGAGGCGCCCGCTGCGACCGAGGCGATGGCCGAGGAGTCGATGGACGACTCCATGGACGACGACATGATGGACGAGTCCATGGACGACGAGTCCATGGACGACGAGTCCATGGATGACGACATGGATGACTCCATGGACGATGAGTCGATGGACGACTCCATGGACGACGACATGATGGACCTGTCCGGCACCAAGGTGACGGTGTTCGGTCCTGAGTCGAGCGAGGAAGAGGCCGGCGCCATGCAAGACGCCTTGGACGTCTTCGCTGCGGCAACCGGCATCGAGATCGTCTACACCGGCGCCCGCGACTTCTCCGACCAGATCAACGCCCAGGCTGTCGGCGGCAACCCGCCGGACATCGCGGTGTTCCCGCAGCCCGGCAAGGTCGGCGACTTCGCAGCCGAGAACTGGATCCTGGCCGTGCCCGATTCGGTGACGAGCGCCATCGAGGCCCAGTGGCCTGCGGGCTCGCTCGACACCGTCACCTTCGGCGGCACGCTGTACGGCGTCCCCAACAAGACCGACCTCAAGTCGATCGTCTGGTACAACACCGAGATCTTCTCCAGCGGCGGCTTCTCGGTGCCCGAATCGCTCACGGAGCTCCAGATTCTGACGGCCGACATGCTCGCTGCGGGCATCACGCCGTGGTGTGTGGGCATCGAGTCGGGTCCGGCCACGGGATGGCCGTTCACCGACTGGATGGAAGACCTCGTGCTTCGCGTGCAGGACGAAAATGTCTATGACCAGTGGGTCGCAGGCGATCTGCCGTTCGCCGATCCGAGGATCGTCGGCACGGCCCAGTTCGTGCTGGAGCTGTGGAATATCCCGGGCGCGGTCTACGCCGCGGGCGGTTCGATTGCTGCGACGCCATTCGGCGACAACGGCGAACCGCTGGTAGCGGGCGACTGCGCTATGCACCGCCAAGCATCGTTCTTCGCTGCATTCTTGCCCGAAGGGACCAGCGTGGGCCCGGGCCAGGAAATCGACGTGTTCTACTTCCCGGCGGTCGCAGCGAAGGGCAACCGTCCCGTGCTGACCGCGGGCACCTACGTGTCGGCGTTCCGTGACGCGCCTGAGGTGTGGGCGGTGATGGAGTTCTTCGGCAGCGCCGAATACGCCAACGCTCGCCAGGCCGCACAGGCCGCTCGTCAGGGCGGCGGCCAGTCAGGCTTCTTGTCAGCCAATCTCGACCAAGACCTGAGCCTCTACAACGACCTCGAGCGATCCTTCGTCGAGATCCTGCAGACGGCCAGCCCGGCTCGCTTCGACGGGTCCGACCTGATGCCTGCCGCAGTCGGCGCCGGCACCTTCTGGACAGAGGGCACCAGCGCGGTCAACGGCGACAAGACCGTCGCCGAGGCGTTCGCTGCGATCGACGCTTCCTGGCCGCAGTAGCCGGCCTGAGTCGTCTGAGAACGGCTGCAGGAAGACACTCGTGAACGGAGGCCGGTCCAGCGTGCTGGGCCGGCCTCCTTCGCGCCTGCGCATCCCATGAATTCCGCCCGCGTGGCGACACGCTTCGCAGTCATCATGGGTGACTGTGCACCTGCAAGACTGCGACGATGGGCGCGCTAGGCGGTGCGCTGATCGGCGTGGTCATCGCCATCGGCGTCAGCACAGCTCTGTTCTTCGGAGCGAACTGGCTCTTCGACTTGGCGGTCGATCGCTGGCGCACGTTTCTTGCGACCTCCGGTGCACTCGTCGGCGCGCTGATCGGCGCAGTGATCGCCGGCAATGACGTCGCCGGCGGGCCGCTGTGGGTCTGGGCGGCGCTGTGTGCGGTCGTCGGTGCTGCCGCCGGCATTGCGGCCAGCCTGCCGGGCACACCGTCGAAGCCCCGCCGGACCCGCCTGTCCGAACGCGGGCGTCTCGTCACCTTCCTGGGGCCGTCGCTGCTGTTCGTGGCACTCGGGCTGGTGATCCCGCTGCTGCGGTCGATCTATCTCTCGCTGCTCGACTCGCGGGCCTCCGAATGGGTGGGGCTCGCCAACTACGGCGAGATTCTCACCAACCCCAACAGCCTCGACCTGAGCGGCTGGACCGAGATCTTCACCAGCCGGCTCTTCTACGCCGCCCTCGTGCTCATCGCCGTCGGGCTGGGGATCGGCATGGCAGTGGGCCGCCGCCGCGGCCGCACGATGGAGGCCCTGCCCGGCTCGATCGGCCCGATCGCCATCGGGCTGTTCGTGCTCTCGTTCGCCGTGTTCACCACGCTGCGGGGCACCGTCATCAACAACCTGTGGTGGGTGGTGGTGGTGACGGGGCTGTCGACGGCACTCGGGCTGGCCGCAGCCGTGCTGGCAGACGGGGTGCGCTGGGAGTCGGTGGCCAAGAGCCTCATCTTCCTGCCCATGGCGATCTCGTTCGTGGGCGCCGGGATCATCTGGCGCTTCATGTACATCGCCCGGCCTCCTCAGAAACCGCAGACAGGCTTTCTCAACGCCATCTGGGTCTGGCTGGGCAGCCTGCGTCCCCGCACCACCGGCGCCTGGGTGGCCGTGCTGATCCTGGCCCTCGTCACTGTGCTGCTGGCGGGCCTGTGCGCCTTCGGGGTGCGGCGGCGGCAGACCGCCTTCGCCATCGGCGCCGCAGTGACCGCCGTCCCGGTGCTGTGGCTCATCTACCGGTTCCTGGGACCCGGGCTGGGCGGCTCGGTGCCCGGCCCGACCGGCGAGCCCATCGCCGGCACCATCCTGTTCTTGCAGGAGGCGCCGTTCAACAACGTGTGGCTGATGGTGGTGCTCATCTGGATCCAGACAGGCTTTGCCATGGTGATCCTGTCGGCGGCCATCAAGGCGGTGCCGGCCGAGCTGATCGAAGCAGCGCGGGTGGACGGGGCGACCGAACGGCAGACGTTCTGGAACGTCATCATCCCCACGATCATCCCCACCATCACGGTGGTGGCCACCACGCTGATCGTGCTGGTGATGAAGGTGTACGACATCGTGAAGGTGATGACCGCCGGCAACTTCGGCACGCAGGTCATCGCGAATGAGATGTGGCAGCGAGCCTTCACCGAGCTCAACTTCGGCTTGGGCTCCGCGCTGGCTGTGGTGCTGTTCCTGGCCGTCGTGCCGGCAATGGCGTTCAACATCCGGCGCACGCAGCGGGCGGACGCATGAGCACGGCGACTGCTTCGAAGCCCGGTCCGGCCAGCGGCGCCATCGAGCGGGTCGACCGCACCGGCAAGCTCATCTACGGCTTCCTGCGCCGCATCCCCACGTGGGTGCTGTGGCTGATGGTGATCGTGTGGAGCATCCCTGCGAGCAGCCTGTTCCTGAACTCGTTCCGCACCCGCGACGCGCAGCGCAACAGCGGCTGGTGGGAGTCGTTCAACGAGGGCGGGTGGACGCTGGCCAACTACTCCGAGGTGCTGGGCACCGAGCAGACCGGCGGGCTGGCGCGGGCGCTGGTGAACTCGTTCGCCATCGCCATTCCGGCCACCGTGATCCCGGTCGCGATCGCCGCCATGGCGGCCTACGCCTTCGCTTGGATCAAGTTCCGGGGCCGGGAGTGGCTGTTCATCGTGTTCGTGTCGCTGCTGGCACTGCCGAACCAGGTGGCCCTGCTGCCGCTGCTGCAGCTCTACGCCGGCGGCGCGCACTGGACCATTCCCGGCACCGAGTTCACGCTGACGCTGTTCCCCGATTTCGATCTCGCCGGCAGCGCCACCGCGGTCTGGCTCACGCACACCGCGTTCGCGCTGCCGTTCGCCGTGTTCCTGCTGCACAACTACATCTCGTCGCTGCCCGGCGAGCTGTTCGAGGCAGCCCGCATCGACGGCGCCGATCACGTCACGATCTTCTGGCGGCTCGTGGTGCCGCTGTCAGTGCCTGCGCTGGCAGCGTTCACCATCTTCCAGTTCCTGTGGACCTGGAACGACTACCTCGTGGCCATCACCATGATCGGCTCGAACGGCGAGGCGTGGCCCGCCACCATCCGGATCGCCTCGCTTGCCGGCGAGTTCGGCTTGCGCGAGCACGTGCTGTCTGCGGGCGCGTTCGTGCAGGCAGGCGTGCCGCTGATCGTGTTCTTCGCCCTGCAGCGTTTCTTCGTGCGCGGGCTGCTGGCCGGCTCGGTGAAGTCTTGAGCGCTGGGAACTTGGTGCGCGCGGGCGCGCGGCGGCTCGGACCGCACGGCGTCGAGATCGGCCCGCTGGCGCTGGGCCTGTGGCGTTTCACCGGCACCGATGTCGGCCAGAACGCGGCGCTCGTCGAGGCCGGGCTCGAGCTCGGCATGAACTTGGTGGACATCGCCGACGTGTACGGCTTGGACTGGGGCGGCACCGGCTTCGGGGCCTGCGAGGAGAACTTGGGTGCGGTGCTGCGGGCCCGGCCCGAGCTGCGCGACCGCATGGTGCTCGCCACCAAGGGCGGCATCGTGCCGCCGGTGCCCTACGACTCGGGCGCGGCAGCGATGCGGTCGGCGTGCGAGGCCTCGCTGGCCCGGCTCGCGACCGACCGCATCGACCTGTACCAGGTACACCGGCCCGACATGTTCACGCACCCCGCCGAGGTGGCCGACACGCTCGACGGGTTGGTTGCCGACGGGCTCGTGGGGGCCGTCGGGGTGTCGAACTACGCGCCTGCACAAACCCGTGCGCTGGCGGCCCATCTTGACGCACCGCTTGTGAGCACCCAGCCCGAGTACTCAGCCGCCTGCCTGGACGCGCTGCGCGACGGCACGCTCGACCTGTGCTCGGAAATGGGCATGGTGCCGTTGGCATGGAGTCCGCTCGGGGGCGGGCGACTTATGGCACCGGGCCCGCTCGGGGGCGGGCGACTCATGGCACAGAGCCCGCTTGCCGGCGAGCAACCGTCGGACCAGCCTGACGAGGATGGCGGGGTTCGGCCGGAATTGCTGGCCACGCTGAACCGGCTGGCTGAACGCGAGGGCGTCGACCGCGCTGCGGTGTGCGTGGCGTTCGTGCTCGCCCACCCCACTGCGCCCGTCGCGATCGTCGGCACACAGCAGCCCGAACGGCTCGAATCGCTGCAGGCAGCGCTCGGCGTGCAGCTCGACCGCAACGACGTGTACGACATCGTCGAAGCCTCCGAGGGCGTACCGCTGCCGTGAGCAGGCACCATGTCGGCATGCACGGGCAACGCAGGAGCCTGGCCCTGCCGTGAAGAGGCACCACGTCATCGCGAGCGGGCCTCCTGCGAAGTCGGTGCTGCCGTGAGCGACGGCACCCAAGAGGCTGAGACGGAAGGCGAAGCCGTGGCCGGAGCGGCCGGTGGGCCGATGCGCTTCGGCGTCATCGGCACCGGCATGATGGGCATCGAGCACATTGCCAACCTCATCGCGCTCGACGGCGCCGAGGTCGTGGCGCTGTGCGACAACTGGGCGCCGTCGCTGAAGGCGGCCCAGCACGAGCTGGCCTGCAGCGGGCTCGATCCCGCCGCCAGCTTCGGCAGCCACAACGAACTGCTCGATGCGGAGCTGTGCGATGCCGTGGTGGTGGCGACGCCGAACCACCTGCACACCGACATCGTTCTGGATGTGGCGGCTGCCGGTGTACCCCAGCTCGTCGAGAAACCGCTGGCCACCACACTGGCCGACTGCCGCCGCATCATCGACGGCGTGGAAGCGCTCGGGCCCGGCGCGCCGCTGGTGTGGGTGGGGCTGGAGTATCGCTACATGGCACCGGTGGCAGCACTCATCGAACAGGCTCGTGCCGGCGCCGTGGGCCGCATCGCGATGGTGTCGATCCGCGAGCACCGCTTTCCCTTCCAGCCGAAGGTGCGCGACTGGAACCGGTTCAATCGCAACACCGGCGGGACCCTGGTGGAGAAGTGCTGCCACTTCTTCGACCTCATGCGGCTGATTGTCCGCGACGCGCCGGTGCGGGTGATGGCGTCGGGCGCGCAGGATCTGAACCATCTCGACGAGACCTACGGCGGCGAGACGCCCGACATCTTGGACAACGCCTTCGTGATCGTCGATTTCGCCTCGGGCGCGAGGGCCCTGCTGGATCTGTGCATGTTCGCCGACGCCACCCGCAACCAGGAAGAGCTGTCGGTGGTGGGCGAGCACGGCAAGCTCGAAGCGCTGATCCCCGACGATGTGCTGCGGGTGGGCTTGCGGGGCCGCGACGGGATCGGCAACGTCACCGAGCAGCAGATCGCCAGCACTGCACCGGTGACCGGCCACCACCATGGCTCGTCGTACATCGAGCTGGAACGCTTCCGAGACGCCGTGCTCACATCGAGCCCGGCCGAATGCACGCTGGCCGATGGACTGTGGTCGATGGCCATCGGCCGGGCCGCCCACATCTCGATAGACGAGGGCCGGCCGGTGCAGATGAGCGAACTGCTCACCCCTGCCGAACTCGCCGGGCCGGACCAATGAGCACCGCGGCGCAGCTCGCGGAGCAGCGGCAATGAGCACAGCCGCGCCGGAGATCGCCTGGTTCTCGGCGCTGTGCGACGACGACTACGAGTTCCTCGGTGTGCCGGACCCCACCCTCGCCAGCTCGTGGGACCACTGCGCAGACATCGTCACCACCGCCGAGCGCAACGGATTCGACAACGTGCTGCTGCCTTCGGGATACACGCTGGGAATCGACGCCACAGCGTTCGCCGCCGGCATCGCCACCCGCACCAGTCGCATCAACCTGCTGCTGGCCGTGCGCATGGGAGAGCTCTGGCCGCCGCAGCTGGCACGCCAGCTCGCCACCATCGACCAGATGGCAGGCGGGCGGCTCACCATCAACATCATCTCCAGCGACCTGCCCGGCGCACCGCTGCCGTCGGCCCCTCGCTACCAGCGCACCCGCGAGTACATGGAGGTGCTGCGCACCCTGCTCAACGGCCAGCCGGTCGACTTCGACGGCGAGTTCGTCTCGGTGCAGCTCGACCCCCCACGCGTCGGCACTGTCAGCGGCCAGTGCCCGCCCTTCTACTTCGGCGGCTTCTCCGACGACGCCAAGCACACCGCCGCGCTCGCGGCCGACGTGTTCCTCACCTGGCCCGACACCGTCGAAGGCGTCGCCGAAACCGTCACCGACATGCGAGACCGGGCCGCAGCAGCAGGTCGCGAACTCAAGTTCGGCCTGCGAGCGCACATGATCGTGCGCCCTACAACCGCAGAAGCCATGGACGCCACCCGCCGGCTGGTGAGCCAGCTCGACGACGACACCGGCGCATCCATCCGCGCCCGAGCGCTCGACTCAGCCTCAGTAGGCGTACAACGCCAAGCCCAACTACGCGAAGGCGCCGACAATGACGGCTTCGCCGAAGAAGGCCTCTGGACCGGAATCGGCCGTGCCAGAAGCGGCGCCGGCGCAGCAATAGTCGGCAACCCCGACGAGGTGGCGGCCAAGCTCGACGCCTACCGGAAAGTCGGCATCGACGCCTTCATCCTCTCCGGCTACCCCCACCAAACCGAATGCGACCTCTTCGGTCACCTAGTCCTGCAATCCATCCCCCACCAAAAGCTCTGGAACCCCTAGTGTCCTGAGTGGGTAGTTGCTCGCGTTTATGTTTTTGGGTGTGCCATCGTGGTGTCTTCGGCGATGATCGGGGGCTGTGATGGGTGCTCGACGGGGACGTCCGGCGGTGGGGGTGGTGCTCGACGGCGGCGAGCGTGAGACGCTGGAGCGGTGGGCTCGCCGCCCCAAGTCGTCGCAGGCGCTGGCGATGCGCTGCCGGGTCGTGCCGGGCGCGGCTGAGGGCCGTTCGAACAAGGAAATAGCGGCGCAGGTCGGGTGTCATCCGGCGACGGTGTCGAAGTGGCGCAAGCGGTTCGCCGAGCGCCGTCTGGACGGCCTGGCCGACGACCCGCGTCCGGGCCAGCCGCGCAAGATCACCGACGCGGTGATCGAGGACGTGCTG
>JAJDZE010000025.1 GCA_022824805.1 Acidimicrobiia bacterium
CCTGCTGCTCGACGACTACCTGGAATTCACCACCGGCCGCGCCGCCACCTTCTTCGACCAGCCGGGCCAGGTCACCCACACCGACATGTCGACGCCCTACGACCCGTCGCTGCGTGCTGCCCTGGCCGCCGCAGCAGAGGCCGAGGGCATCGACGTGGCCCCCACCGCCACCTACGTCTGCACCAACGGCCCCCGCTTCGAGACACCCGCAGAGATCCGCATGTACGCGCAGATGGGCGGCAGCGTCGTCGGCATGACCGGCTATCCGGAGGTGGCGCTGGCCCGCGAGGCCGGCATTCCCTACGCCGGCATCGCCGTGGTGGCGAACATGGCAGCCGGGATGTTCGACGGCGAGATCTCGCACGAAGAGGTCTCAGCGGCGCTCGCGGCCACCAAGGCGCCGCTGTTCGCCCTGCTCGGCCGCACGGTGTCGGCCGTATAGCGCCGCCCGCAGGGTGGACAGCGCTGTGACAGGGCGGGCGTAGCATTCGCATTGTTCACCTCGGCAGGGAGGCGTGTATGCGCAGCTGGGACTCGATGGAGGATTTCGAGGCCTTTCTGGATGACGGCGGACTGGTGGAGCCCGACGACGACATGCCAGACGCGTACCGCGAGGCGGTGTTCCGGTTCATCGAGCTGCACGCCAACAGCGAGTACATGGGCGGGCTGACCGAGCGGGACTGGATCGCCAAAGCGCCGGGACTCACGAACAAGCTGACTGCGCTGGCCAAGACGCAGGACGAGATCGGCCACGCGCACCTGCTCTACATGGTGGCGGCCGACATGGGCGTCAAGACCCGTGACGAGATGACCGTCGACCTGCTCGCGGGGCACACGACGTTTCACAACGTGTTCCATTACCGGGCGCACTCGTGGGGCGACCAGATCGCCATTGCGTACCTGGTCGATGCGGCGGCGCTCGCCAGCCAGCAGGCCGTCTTCAAGAACTGCAGCTACGGGCCCTACAAGCGCATCCTGCGGCGGATCATCGCCGAGGAGGGCTTCCACATGCGCAACGGCGAGGAGCTGTTGCTGAAGATGGCCAAGGGCACTGCCGAGCAGCACGAGATGATGCAGGAAGGCATCGACCGCTGGTGGTGGCCGTCGGTGCAGCTGTTCGGGCCCGACACCCGGCCCGACGACGTGCTGCTGCGCTGGCACATCAAGTCTGAGCGCAACGAGGTCTTGCGGGATCGGTTCGTGCAGAAGATGGTGCCGCAGCTGACCGCCGCGGGCTTCACGATTCCCGACCCAGACCTGCGCCAGGACCCTGACACCGGTCGGTGGGTCAGCGGCGAGATCGACTGGGATGCGCTGAAGGCGGCCATCTCCGGTCGTGGCCCCGACAGCGCCCGCCGTCTGAACGATGCGCGCCTCGCGTGGGACGGGGCGGCGTGGGTGCGCTCTGCGTTGGACGAGGCCGCGGCGGTGCCTGCATGAGCGAGGGCCGGCGCACGGCCGCGACGCCGACGGGCGCCCCGGCAGCGGGAGCGGTGCCGGCGAGCAGCTCCGCTGCCCGCGTCGGTGCCCGAAGCGATGCGGCTGCCACTGGGGCGCCGCCGATCAGCGCCGGTGCCCTCGAGGCCGCAGTGCGCAGGGCGGTGTCGGCGGTGTGCGATCCCGAGTATCCCGAGATCACGATTGCCGAGTTGGGGATCCTCGAACGGGTCTGCGCGAGCGATGACGGCAGCGCGGTCCGGATCGAGTTGGTGCCCACCATGCTGGGCTGCCCGGCTCTCGACGTGATCGCCAGCGACGTTACTGCTGCCGCGCGTTCGGCGTGCATGGGCAGCGACGTGTCGGTGGACGTGGTGTTCGTCGCCGATCCGGTGTGGACGCCGGATCGCATCGCGCCCGGCGCGGTGGGCTTCATGGCCCGCGAGTACTCGGTGGCTGTCCGCCGTGCTCAATCTGCCGGGGCTGCGCCCGCAGCGACGTGCCCCATCTGCGGCAACGATGCGCTCGAGCACCGGTCAGATTTCGGGCCGACGCCGTGCCGCAGCGTGGAATGGTGCCCGAGCTGCCGCAACCCCATCGAGGTCGTCGGCAGAGTCGACCTTCCGGCCGCCATGGGGGCGGCGCCGGCTAGCACAGCCGCCATGGGGACGGCGCGAGCCAGGCCAGTGTTGGCATGAAGACCTACGAGGTGTTCCTCAAGCGTCCCGGCAAGGATCCGTTCACCCATGTCGGCGCGCTCGAAGCGCCCGACGACGATCTGGCCCTCAGCTTCGCCCGCGACTGCTACACCCGGCGCTCCGAGGGAGACCAGATGTGGGTGGTGGCCCGCGAGGACCTGCTGGTCGCCGACCCCGTGGAGCTCGAGATGGCAGACCGCCCTCACCGCCACAACGACGGAACGCTGCTGCGCGACCTGCGGCAGGCCGGAAGCCAGCCAGCCTCATGACCGACTCGGCGCCGGCAAGCACGCACAGCGCGCACGAGGCGGTGCTGGCGCTCGCCGATGACGAGCTGTGCATCGGCCAGAACCTGGTGTGGTGGATCGCTGTGGGCCCGTTCCTCGAGGAGGATCTGGCGCTCACGTCGATCAGCCAGGACGAGCTGGGTCATGCTCGGGCGCTGTACGGGCTGCTCGGCGACGACATCGACGCGTTGGCCTATGGGCGCCAGCCGCACGAATACCGCAGCGCGCACCTCACCGAGCTGCCGTGCCGCGACTGGGGCGAGACGCTGGTGCGGCACTTCTTGTACGACACCGCCGAGACCGTCCGCTGGGCAGCGCTCGCCGACTCGTCGTGGGATGCCCTCGGCGCCGTTGCGCGCCGAGCGCTGGCCGAGGAACGGTCGCACCTGCGTCACGCGTCGGGGCTGCTGTCATGGCTGCTGCGCACCGAGGCGGGCCGTTCGCAGCTGCTCCCGCTGTTCGATCAGTTCGTGCCGATGGCGTGCGAGCTGTTCCACCTGCCGCCGGGCTGCTCGCAGGAGGCCCTCCTTGCCGACGGCGTGATGGATCGCAGCCTGAGCGATCAGCGCGCCGAGTGGCAGTCTGGGGTCGACGGCGCAGTGGCGAGCGCGGGGTACCAGCCGCAGTGGCCCGCTGACGGCGCCGCCACAGCATCGGCGAGCGGCCGCGCTGGTCAGCGCTCGGCCCACTTCGCGGCGCTGCACGCCGAGATGGTCGAAGTGCTCTCCATCGACCCCACGGCGGTCTGGTAGCCCAGCCTCGCGTCGGCTCGGCACTGGGCCACGCTTCGCGAGGAACCTCGTCATGGGCGTGGCGACGCTGCTGCGGTGTGACGCGGGTGCGCCGGCAACCGACCTGCCACAATCGCCGGGGCGCTGGCCGCAGCACCCGCGACCACGAGAGACGGAGCGAGGGATTTCATGGCATTGCGAGGGACATCGGTGGTTCGACGCGAGGACGACTCGCTGCTGCGCGGCCGGGGACAGTTCGTCGCCAACCTCACCGCCGACGCCGAGTGGGCGCCCATGGCGCATGCCTGCTACGTGACGTCGACGGTTCCCCACGCCGAGATCGGCGGCATCGACGTGAGCGCGGCCCGCAGAGCGCCCGGTGTGGTCGATGTGGTGACGGCGGCCGATGTCAATTTGGCGCCCTACCCGTCACCGAACCCGGCCTTCGACGCCGCCATCGTGCGCCCGATGCTGGCTGCCGAGCGGGTGAGGTTCGTGGGCGAGCCCGTCGCCGTCGTGGTGGCAGACAGCCCAGCCGCAGCGATCGACGCAGCGGAGCTGGTCATCGTCGACTACGAGCCGCTGCCGGCGGTCGTCGATCCTGAAGAAGCGCTGGAGGGCCCGGCGCTGTTCGAAGGCATGGCCGAGCCGAACGTCGTCATCCGCATGTCGCTCGACGGCGAGCAGGCCGACTTCGACTCATGCGAGGCCGTCGCCGAGGTGCGCACGGTCAACAACCGCATCGCACCGTGCCCGCTGGAGCCGCGCGTTGCGGCGAGCCGCTGGGCCGACGACGGACGCCTGCACCATGTCAATGCCGGCCAAGGACCCCACCCGGTGCGTGCCGGTCTCGCCAAGATGCTCGAGCTCGACCGGTCACAGATGCGTGTGCTCTCGCGCGACGTGGGAGGCAGCTTCGGGGCCAAGGCCCGGCCGCATCCCGAGGAAGCGCTGCTGGGCTGGCTGGCAGCACGCACCGGCAGGCCGGTCATGTGGGTGCCCTCGCGCACCGACGACATGGTGGGTCTCGTCCACGGCCGCGGGCAGATCCAGTACTGCCGCATCGGCGGCACCCGCGACGGGCGCATCACGGCATTTGCGGTGCACGTAGTCCAGCAGGCCGGCGCCTACGGGAATATGGGCGCGGCGTTGCCGAACAACGGCCGGGCGATGCTCGCGGGCTGCTACGACATCGCCACGCTGGGCTTCACCTCGGTCTCGGTGCTCACCAACACCACGCCGACCGGTCCCTACCGCGGCGCCGGCCGGCCCGAAGCGGCGGCGGCCGTCGAACGTGCCGTCGACGTCTTCGCCGCCGAGATCGGCATGGACCCCGCCGAGGTGCGCCGGAAGAACTTCTTGCAGCCGGAGGTCTTCCCGCTCACTACCCGCACCGGCATGCCCTACGACACCGGTGCATACGAGGCCAGCCTGGATGCTGCGCTCGACGCGGCCGGCTACGGCGAGCTGCGTGCAGAGCAGGCCCGCCGCCGTGCAGACGGCGACGACAGGCTGCTCGGCATTGGATTGGCGACCTACGTCGAGCGCACCGCGGGCATCGGGCGCTCCGAGTACGGGGCAGTGGAGCTGCTTGCGGGCGGTCGCATCGTGGCTCGCACCGGCTCGTCGCCGTACGGGCAGGGCCACCACACCTCGTGGACCATGCTCATCTCCGACCGCACCGGCGTGCCGATGCACAGCATCGACATCGTCCACGGCGACACCGACGAGGTGCCCCGCGGCGAGGTGACCGGCGGCTCGCGTTCGGTGCAGCTGGCAGGCACGGCCATCTGGGAAGCCTCGGGCACGCTGGTGGATCAGGCCCGCTCGGTGGCGGCGACGCTGCTGGAAGCCGACCCGGCCGACATCACGCTCGACACCGGGGCCGGAGCGTTCCACGTGGTGGGCACCCCGGCGGTGTCGGTGGACTGGGCAGCGGTCGCCGAGCATCTCGCGTCGGCTGCCGAGGCGTCAGGGGGCGACGGCGACGGCGACTCAGACGGCGACAACGCTGCGGGACCGCGCTTGCTGCATGCCGAGGAAGTATTCGACTCCGAAGCACCCACGTTCCCCTTCGGCACCCATGTCGCCGTGGTGGAGGTCGACCGCCACACCGGCGAGGTCGAGCTTCGCCGGCTCGTGGCCTGCGACGATGCCGGCACCATTCTCAACCCGCTGCTCGCAGCCGGTCAGGTGCACGGCGGCCTCGCACAAGGTGCGGCTCAGGCGCTGTACGAGGAGTTCGTCTACGACGCCGACGGCAACCCGCTCACCGGGAACTTCGCCGACTACCCGATCATCTCCGCGGCGGAGCTGCCGTTCTTCGACCGCGTCGTGCTCGAGACGCCCACGCACATCAACCCGCTGGGCGCCAAGGGCATCGGCGAGTCGGGCACCGTCGGCGCCACGCCCGCCGTCCAGAACGCCGTCGTCGACGCCGTCGCCCACCTGGGCATCCGCCACATCGACATGCCGCTCACCCCCCAGCGAGTCTGGCAAGCCATCACCGACGCCACCGCAGGAGTTTCGTGAGCATCGAAACACTCTGAGATTGGGGCGGCCTAACCCTGACCAGGCTCCAACTCAGCCGCTGTCACCGCACGGACGTCGAGTTCGACGGGATTGGGCTCATCGAGTTCGTCGCCGAGCTTGGCGACCGCCTCCGCGTTGCGTGCAACAGAAGTCTGCTGTGGTGATATGAGAAACATCGTGGAGGACAAATAGAAAAATAAATGCATGAAAGTAGAGATCCGCCGCTAGGAGACCGCTGAGCAAGTGGGGTCGGGGGGTGCTGGTCGGGGGTGTGGTCGCGGCTGGTGGGGTTGTTGGTGGTCGGGGGCTGATTCAGGCGTTGGGTCGGGTGCGGGCGGGTTGGGCTGGTCAGGTGATGGCCCAGGTTGTGCCGTTGTGGTGCAGGCCGAGGTTGGTGAGGCGTTGGAGGTTGACTGCTGCTGCGCGCAGTCGCAGCCAGTGCCGGTTTTTGGCGGTGCCGATGTAGGGGCATCTTCGGTTGCGGCGCACGAGCCAGGCGATGGTTCGTTCGGCCATGGGCCGCCATTGGGCATAGGCGTGGGCGAACTCGGGGGTGCGGGCTTGGCTGCGGGCGGCTTTGAGGAGTTTGTGGTGGGGATGCACCGTGATGGTGCGCCCGCCTTTGGCGGTGGTGCATCGGCTTCGTTGGGGGCATCTGCGGCAGTGCGTCCCGAAGCGGGCCGTGCCTTTGGGGGTGATGGCAACGGTGACGCCTTCGGGGCAGGTCACGGTGCCGGAGAACTCGCCGCTGGCGGGGTCGATGTCGTAGTCGATGTCGAAGTCGTCGATGCTGTGGCCGCCTTCGACGGCGACCCGCAGCGGCGCAGGCTTGATCACCGCTGTCATCTCGGCCGCCGCGAGACCGGCGCGCACCTCCCCGGTGCCGTATGCGCTGTCGGCGAGGACCTCGGTGCGGGCGGGCTCGCCTGCGAGCAGCCCCATCGCCGCGTCCGCGTCGGCGGCGGTGCCTGCGGTGAGTTCAGCGGCGGTGATCAGCCCGCTGTCGGGCTCAGCGCAGACATGGGCCTTGAAGCCGTCGCGGTAGCTGTGAGCGGTCTTGTGGGCATGACGCGACTGGGGATCGACCACGCTGAGCACCCGGTCCTTCGCGGTGCCCCGAGCGATCCGCCACCGGCCCGGGCCCTCTGCGGGCTCCACGTCTTGGCCCGCGACCAGCCCCAGCAGCCCCACCGCATCAGCTTGGGCGGGATCGAGCTCGAGGTCCTCCGCGGCGCCGATCAAATCGAGCGCGTCATCGACCAGCTCGGACACCAGCCGTTCGATGTCGTCGGGATCGTCCCAGTCCACCACCGGGCCCCCAGAGCCCAGGTTGCGTTCGCGCACCGCCACATCGCCCAACAGCGGCACCAGCTTGCGGACCCGCCGCATCTGCACCCCAAGCATCGCGACGGTGCCCTGACGGGCCACCGCGTCGTCGAGCACCGTGGAGTCCAGCACCCGCCGATGACGGCCCGCCAACGCCCCGCTCAGCGACACCAGCTCGCGCACCGCGTCGAAAATCCTGTCAGGAGCCTCGCTCTCGCGCAGCCTGCTGCGCCACAGCGTC
>JAJDZE010000049.1 GCA_022824805.1 Acidimicrobiia bacterium
GCCGAATGACGACGGAGATTGACATGGCTGACGACACCGATACGGCCCCTGGACGCTCGCTCACGCTGTCCGGCTAGCCGGGATCGGCTGAGGTCAGCCCTGACGATTCGCCAGCCATTCCTCGAACTCGGCGCGGCGGTCCTTGGCGATGGGGAACGTGCCGATCGAGCTCTCGCCCGCGGCGACCCGCTCGATGGCCCACTCCTCTTCGATCTCCTGGGCGTAGGAGTCGTTCGCGACCTCTTCGGCCAGCAGCGCCGGGATCACCACCGCCCCCTCGCCGTCGCCCACGATGATGTCGCCTGGGAGCACCGTGACGCCGGCGCACGCGATCGGCACCTGGTGGTCAAGCGGCGTGTGCAGCCGGCCGAGCGTCGCGGCATGCGACGACTGGTGGTACACGGGCAGGCCCACGTCGGCCACTGCGGGCGTGTCACGCAGAGCACCGTCGGTGATGAAGCCTGATGCGCCGAGGTGCTTGATGCGCATCGTGAAGATGTCTCCGATCGTGCCCGCGTGCGGCTCGCCGCGTGCCTCCACGATCAGCACCTCTTCAGGCTCAACAGACTCCACGGCCCGGCGTTGCGCGTTCGGTCCCTGCAGGCGGCGCTCGAAGTCCTCGCGCTTGGGCACGAAGCGGAGCGTGTGGGCGTAGCCGAGCATCCGCTGGCCCTCATTGAGCGGGCGGAGCCCGTTGAGAAAGCTGTTCTGCATTCCCCGGCGCTGCATCTGGCCCGCGAGCGTGGCAGTGGACACTGCGTTGAACTTCATGCGCATGTCGTCGGTGAGCTCCACCGGGCGGTGTTCTGCGTCGGCCATGGGATCCCCCTTGTTCTGCGCGGTCCGGTCGATTCTGCATGTCGCCAGCACACGCATTGTGCTTGCCGCAATGTAACCAGCACTCGGCCTGAGTGCGCTCAGTTTGAGTGCTCTCGGTTCTTGTGTTCGGATTAGGCTCGCCGTCGGGCGGGACCGGATATCTCGCCCGCAGGGGCGTGGGCTCAAGATGAGCTGGGTTCCTGACCGGGGGGATGCTCTTGGTCGCCACACGGAGGGGGAAGCACATGCTTCGCAAATTGACAGCAATCGCATTCGTGTTTGTGCTTGTCGCCGCAGCCTGCGCCAGCGACGACGATGCCGACACGGCCGACACAGCGGCGCCGGCCGCCACCGAAGCGCCAGCCGCCACGGAAGCTCCGGCACCGGCGGACGACATGGATGACGACATGTCCGACGCCATGGCTATGGACCAGGCCGGCGACTTCTGCGGCATGGGAACCGGCGAAGCGGCGACCGGCGAGCCGATCGTCATCGGCAACGTGACAACCTCGATTCCCGGCATCGACTTCTCGAGCGGGCCGCTGATGATGCAGGCGTACTTCGACTGCGTGAACGACAACGGCGGCATTCACGGCCGCCCGCTGCAGATGGTGTGGGAGAACGACAACGGCACTCCAGAAGACGCCGCAGCTGCGGCACGCAAACTGATCGAGACCGACCAGCTCGTTGCCATCGGCGGCGGCTTCTCGATCCTGGACTGCCCGGTGAACGCGGCCTACTACGAGGACCAAGGCTACAACGTGGTGCTGGCCGGCGTGCCTGGCGAGTGCTTCAGCTCGCCGAATATCGCAGCGACCAACATGGGACCGGCCTACTCGCTGCTGGGCGCCGCGCAGGCAGTCGTCGCGAAGGACCCGGTGAACAAGATCGTCACCACGACCGGTGTCTCGCCCGCGGCGGAATACGCCAACTCGCTCGCAGGTGTGTTCATCGAACAGTCCGGCCTCGAATGGGAAGACGTCCAGTACGAGCTGCCGATCCAGGACGCGACGTCCGTCGCGCTCGACCTGGTGAGCCGCGCAGGTGACGGCGGCGGCGTGCTGCTGAACTACACACCGCCCGAGGGCCTCAAGATCCTCAAGGCGGCCGAAGAGCAAGGTCTCATCGACCGGGTCATCTGGGGTTCGTCGACTCCGTTGAACGACAGCTCGGTAGCAGTCGCTCTCGGCTCTGCTTGGGCAGGCAAGATCAACATCAACGCCGAATTCAGCCTGCTCGACGATCCTCGACCCGACATCGAGCTCTACCGGCAGGTATCCGCCGAATACTGGCCCGAATCGCCGCTGGGCAGCTTCCAGCAGATGGGATTCGTGGCGGGGCGGATCATCGTTCACGCGCTGCTGGGCATGGACCCGGCCGACCTCGATGACCCGGTCGCCGTCAATGCCGCGATCGGCGCCGTCAAGAACTTCCAGTCGGACCACCTGTGCAAGCCGTGGTACTTCGGCGGCCTGCCGCAGGGCAACGTTCCGAACAACTGGGACTACAACGTCGTGCCCGACGGCGTCGACCGCATGATCGACGAGAGCGGCTGCTTCGAGATCGCCGCCATCGAGCCCATCCTGGTCGCCGTGCGAGAGGCCGAGGCTGGCGGCGGCCTGACCTCCGACGAGCCGAACAACTGGAAGGGCGGCTTGGGCTCAGGCGGCTGAGCCGGCGAGTACGCAACCCACGAGACTCCGCATACATCGTTTCGGATGCCTGACAGTTCGATACTGCTGCCCTTCTTTATCCAAGGGCTGGCGTTCGGGGCGATGTATGCGGTGACGGGCACGAGCATTGTCGTGCTGTACCGCACCACGGGCGTGGTGAACCTGGCCTTCGGTGCCATCGGTTCCATGGGGGTCCACATCGTCTGGTCGCTGATGGGCGGCTCGATCATGGTGCCCGAGCCTCACGTGTCGGGGCTGCGGATCCTGCTGTACCCCGCGCTCGTGGCCGTCTGCGCGCTCCTCTTCCTGATTTACGGCCGCGTATTCGCCCCGCTGCTCGACAAGCGCGATGCCCTGGTCAAGTCGTTGGGGACCGTGGCGCTGACGCTCTTTCTGATGGGCATCATGAAGCAGCGCTGGGACACCTCCAAGCCCCGCTCGCTGCACTTCCCCAAGCAGACGTTCACGGTCGGCGGCACCGTCGTGTCGACCAACCAGGTTCTGGCGCTGGCATTTGCGCTGGCCGTCGTCATCGGCGTCGGTCAGTATCTGAAGCGCACCGAGACCGGCACGGCGATGCGGGCGATCGCCAACAACCGGGAAACGTCAGGCCTGCTGGGCGTTCCGGTTCGCCGCGTCGAAGCCATCGCCTGGTTCGGCGCGGGGCTCCTGTGCGGCTGCGTGTTCCTGCTGCTCCCGTCGCTGTTCAAGAGCATGGACCAGGCCACCCTCACCTGGTTCGTGATCCCGGCGCTGGCCGGCGCGATCGTGGGTCAGCTGCGGTCGCTGTGGGTCACCTTCGGCGCCAGCTTGCTCATCGGCGTGGTGGAGTCGTTGCTGACTCCCTTCAGCGGGAATCTGAAATTTCTCTCCGAGCTGCGCAGGCTGACCCCGGTGGTGTTCGCCGTGGTCGCGATCTTGTGGATATCGAGAAAACGCACCGTGGTGCTGGCCGGCAGGGAGATGACCTGATGGTCGGCCGCGTCCTGGGGCACAAGGCGTTTCAGCCCACGATCGTGGCTGGGTTGATGGTGTTCGCCCTGTTCGCGATGCCGTCGATCTTCGACGCCACGTGGATCTTCAACTTCACCCAGATGGCGATCTATTCGATGGTGGCCGCGAGCGTCGGGATGCTCTACGGCCGCGTCGGCCTCGTATCGCTGGGCCAGGTCGCGCCCTACGGCATCGGCGCCTGGGTGACGATCCGGCTGGCATTCGCCACCGACATCCCGTACCCGCTGCTGCTGGTCATCGGCGGTGGCGTGGCCGCCGTCATCGGTGTGCTCATCGGCTTGCCGGCACTGCGGGTCAGCGGGCTCTACCTGGCGCTCGTGACGCTCTTGCTTGCGGTCGGCGTCGAGGTCATCCTGTTCCGGCTCAAGTTCGCCAACGGCGGACCGGGCTTCAACGGCCTCGCGCTGACCATGAGCGATCGGGCCCCGGTGCCGCGACCCACCTTTGCCGAAGGCGATGTCGCGTACTTCCGGTTCGTGGTGATCGTTGCGTTCATCATCTTCATGCTGGCGGTGGCCTTCCTGGCGACCAAGCCCGGGCGTGCCTGGGCGTCGGTGCACCAGAGCGAGCCTTCGGCACTCGCGTCGGGCATCAGCATCACCCGCTACAAGCTGATGGCCTTCGGGCTGGCTGCGTTCATGGCCGGCGTGGCGGGCGGGCTGTTCGGCGCCCATGTGCAGTGGTCCATCGGCGTCGACCAGTTCAACCGCCAGGCGGCCCTGTTCCTCATTGCCGTCGTGCTCATGGGGGGCATCAACTCGCTGTGGGGCGCATTGCTCGCAGCCTTCTTCGCCAAGATCCTGCTCGACTTCCTCACACAGAACGTCATCGGCCATCAGTTCTGGAACGACTTCTCGCTCACCATCTTCGGCATCGGCCTCATGATCAACCTCATCCAGACCACTAGGGCCATGGAGAAGAAGGGTCTGCTCGAGTGATCAAGATCACCGACCTGAGCGTGCAGTTCGGCGGCGTCCGCTCGCTCGACGAGGTGACCCTGACCTTCCCCGGCGGCAATTGCGGTCTGATCGGCCCGAACGGCGCCGGCAAGACCACGCTGTTCAACGTGCTGTCGGGGTTCGTGACACCGGTGGCAGGCCGCGTCGTCATCGACAATGTGGACCTGCTGGACATGACCGACTACCGGCGCGCTCGCTGGGGAGTGCGGCGGACGTTCCAGACGGTCCAGACCATCGAGAGCCTGACCGTCTATGAGAACGTGCGCACGGTGCACGAGCACGCCGCCGAAGGCTCGCGCTCCGAGCGGCAGGACGCGGTCGATGACGTGCTCGCGTTCGTCGGCCTGAGCGATGTCCGCGACAGCGTCGTCCGCGCGCTGTCACAGCGCGACCGTCGCTTCATCGAGGTGGCGCGAGCCATTGTCGGCGCACCGCGGGTAGTGCTGCTCGACGAGCCGGCCGCCGGGCTGCCCGAGGAGGAAACCGATCACTTGGCACAGATCATTCGCTCGGTGCCTGAACGCACGGGCGCGACGGTGGTCCTGGTCGACCACGACATGTCACTGGTGCAGGCATGCTGCGATTGGACGGCCGTGCTGGACTTCGGCCGTCTGGTCGCGGCCGGACCCACCGCTGAGGTGTTGCACGACGAGCGCGTGCTTGCCGCCTATGTCGGCGACGAAGGGGCGTGACCGTGGCCGACGAAGGGGCGTGACCGTGGCCGACGAGCCAACGACCGACGGCAATGTGGCTGCCGTTGCGGCCAAGGGATCTGCCATGGCCGACTTGGTGCTCCGCGATCTGACGGTCGACCGCGGCGGCCGGCCGGTGGTTCACGATGTCTCGCTCGAGGTGCCGTCGGGCGAGATCACGACCCTGCTGGGGCCCAACGGCGCCGGCAAGTCGAGCCTTGCCGCTGCGATAGCCGGACTGGCCCGCGTGCGCTCGGGTCACGTCACGCTGGGCGGTGGCGACATCACGGGCTGGCGACCCGAGCGGGTGCGCCACGCCGGCGTGTCGGTTGTTCCCGAGGGGCGTCGGCTGCTGACCGATCTGACCGTGGCCGACAACATGCGGGTGGCCACCTACTCGCTCGACGACGAGGCTGCGGCGGACGGGGTGGAGTACACCAGATCGCTGTTCCCCGAGCTGGAGCGCCGCTGGGAGAGCTTTGGCCGTCTGCTGTCGGGAGGCGAGCAGCAGATGGTGGTGCTGGCCCAGGCGCTGGTGTCGCGGCCCAAGGTGCTCGTGGTCGACGAGCTGTCACTGGGTTTGGCGCCCATCGTCGTGAAGCGGCTCACGCCGGTGCTGGCCGAAGTTGCCGACAGCGGTGTGGCGGTGTTGCTGATCGAGCAGTTCGCCCAGGTCGCGCTGGCAATGGCGACCAAGGCGTACGTGCTCGAAGGCGGCCGCACCCGCTACGACGGCACCGCGGAGGAGCTGATCCACCGGCCCGAAGTGCTGCACTCGGCCTACCTGCTGCAGGACTGAACCGGCGGTGACGAACGGCGCTGGCTCGGCGACGCCTCTGCGCAGACTGTCGGTGGAACCGGGCGGGAGCGTTGTGGCGCCGACCAAGACCGTTGACCCCATCGAGCTGTCGGTGGCAGCCGACCCGTCACCGGCCGGCTAGCACGGCGTTCGAGCCGAGACCTACCAGGCCCGCCGGGCGGCCGAGCAGTGCACCATCGGGACCAAGTTCGAGCCGCTGTGCACGACCGCTGGGCATCGCTTGACTGGCACAAGTGCTGGCCATCGCATGAACAGGGCCGCGTCGGCACCACGGCGTACCATGCGGGCATCGGCCGGGTGCACCCGCGGCCGCGAACGGCGGGGCTGGAGCACGCACATGGCCGACATCGGATCGGGGTCGGCGCCGGGAGCGCCGTACGGGGGGCGCGGCGCACCTGCTCTGTCCGAGCGTGCGCTCGGCGTGCCCGCCGCGGCGGTGGCGATGGTGGGATGGGCCGCCTCGGGCGTGATTGCCAAGGGCATCTCCGAGCTGGGGCCGCTGGCCATCGTGTTCTGGCGGATGTGGCTCTACACCGGGCTGGTCGCGCTGTTCCTGTGGGCCAATCGCACGCCGCTGCGGCTGTCGTCGATCAAAGTGTCGTTCTGGGGCGGGTTCTCGCTGGCGTTCGACATCATGCTGTTCTTCGTCGCGCTGCGGATGACCACGGTGGCCAACGCCACGGTGGTCGCTTCGCTGCAGCCGTTGCTCATGCTGTTCCTGGCGCCCAGGCTCTTCGGCGAGCAGCCGGGCCGGCGCCATTGGGGACTGGCGCTGGTGGCGATCGGCGGCATCGCGATCGTCGTGCTCGGCTCGTCGGGACTGACCGAGTGGAGCGTGTTCGGCGACTTGGTGGCATTCGGGGCGCTGTTCGCCTGGACGGGCTATTTCGTGTTCTCCAAGCTCAGCACGCAGAAGATCGCAGCGGCCCAGTACACGGGTGGCAGCGCGCTGGTGTGCTCGTTGGTGGCCACGCCGTTCGCGCTCGCCTCGGGGCAGGTATTCGACTGGCCGTCAGCCGGTGCGTGGCTGTGGCTGGGCATCATGGCCATCGGCCCCGGCGTCGCCAGTCACATGCTGATGAACTGGTCGCTGGTGCGCATCCCGTCGTGGCTGGGCTCCACGATGACGCTGGCCATCCCCGTCACCAGCACGCTGATGGCCTGGGCGTTCCTGGGTGACGAAGTGTCGCTGTGGCAGTTCGTCGGGATGGCCGTGGTGATGTTCGCCCTCTCCCTCGTGGTGCTCGACCAGTCCCGCACCAAGCTGTAGCCGTCGCCGCACGGTCTCAGAGCACTCGTGCGCCCAGTCGAGCGGACCTGACGGCATGCGCATACGCCGCGGCTACTGGTCCCCGGTCGGCTCGAACCTCAACCGGCGGCACCTAGCGGTTGGCGTCGCCGCCGCCGAAAACGCCGCGGCAACTCAGCCAACCGCTGACCAACGAAGTTGAGTTACTGTCTCGGCCCATGAGTGACGTGATCCCGCGCGATTTCGATTCAACGGCCGTCCTGCGGGGAGCGCTCGAAGATCTCAATGCACTGAGCGGGGAGGCAACCGACGGCACTTGGCTCGAGCAGGTCACGGCCCGAGTGGCGCCGTTCCTGCGTGACTGGGACCTGAGCGTGTGCTACCCGTGGTCCGCTTGGCCCGAACGCGAGGAAGTGTTCCCCAACTCGACAGCGCAGGATATCGGGATCGACTTGGTGGCGCGCAGGCGAAGCGACGATGAGCTGGTTGCTATCCAGTGCAAGGCGCGCAAACTCGGCACCGACAATGCGGGAGCGGATATAGCGCGTAACGAACTGACCAGTTTCATCAGCGCGTCTGCTAGCGAGCAATTCGCTGCACGCTGGGTAGTCACCAATGGCGCCAACCGGCTGAGTTCCAAGATCAAGCAGCAGGATGCCATCAGCGGCAAGCCACTGACCGTCGTCAACGTTGCTGCTGACCTGAAGGGACAGCTCGCCGTGCGCGATTCGTCGGCGCACCCCCGAGAGTGCGCCCACTGTGACGACCCCGAGAGCGGGCGACAGACTCGGGACTGCATGCAGGACGAAGCTGTGCGCAAATGCGTGGACCTGCTGCGAGAGCAGGCCGAGACCTCGACGGGCGGTCGAGGCGTCGGCGAGGCTCGTGGACGCCTGATACTTCCGTGCGGGTCGGGCAAGACCCGCGTGGCACTGCGAGTCGTCGAAGAACTCACCGGCCGCGGACAGGTCTCGATCGTGCTGTGCCCGTCGATTGCCCTGGTGGCGCAGCTGCGCCGCGAATTCCTGCGCTTTGCCCGACCCGAGACGAACCTGCGCGTGATGGCGGTGTGCTCAGACCAGACAGCCGGCTACAGCCCGTCCAAGGAAGGCGCCGTCGCCCGAGCGTCGGATCCCACAGCCGACAACAGCAACGTCAGCGCACACGAGGTCAAGGGTCTGGTGACGACGGATCAAGAGGTGATCGCCCGCTGGATCAGCGACGGGGGGGGGGGGGAATCCCATCTGGGCGTGGCGACGATCGTCAAATTCGGCTCCAAGCACTGTGCGGGGCGGGTCGCGGAAGCCCTCAATTCGTGTGACTCCGATGTCGCAGTGCTCGTCTGCGACGAGGCCCATCGCACTGCATCACTGAAGCGCCGCTCCAAGGATGACGAGCAGCGTCGGCTGCGTGAGTTCACGCTGTGCCATGACCAGGAGGCCTTCCCGGCCCGATACCGGCTCTATCAGACAGCGACGCCGCGCATCTACGCGGCGAGTTCCGCTGCGACGGACATTCTGGGGATCGACAAGACCGATTGGGTAGTCCGGTCGATGGACGACGAGTCGGTGTTCGGCGTCGAGCTGTACCGCCGCAGCTATCAGGACGCTGTCCGCCACGGCTGGCTTGCTGACTATCGCATCATCGCTCTGGGCGTAAACGACCCCAAATCGTTCGCTGCGGCCAACGAACTCGCGCGTGCCGCGGGCACCGGGCGCAACAGGCCATCGACGGCCGACTACCTGCGCGGACTGTCGCTGGTGCTGGCACTCGGGGGCGGCACCCGCACCCCGGCAAGCGCCGACGCGCAGGGAGCCCAAAGTGGCGGCGACGGGTCCGACACTGCGAGCGGCGACCCCATGAATGGCGCAGACGGCGATGTTGCGATCGAGTCGTGCATCACGTTCCTGAACACGGTCGCCAAGTCAAAGACCATGGCAGCGGACCTCCAATCCGAACCCGTGCGCGCTTGGCTGGCTGAGCGGCTTGCCGGTCGCAGCGCAGCCGCGTACTCGCTGTCGCATGTGGACGCCACAGCGAATGTGGCCGAACGCGAGCAGGCCAAGGTGCGCCTTGCTGAAGCTGACGCCGACAACCCGCACGCCGTGTTCAATGTCGGGATCTTCGGCGAGGGCACCGATTCACCGTCGCTGAGCGCTGTCGCATTCTTGGAGCCGCGTCGAAGCCCGATCGATGTGGTGCAGGCGGTAGGGCGAGCGATGCGCACCGCGGCGGGCAAGGACTGCGGGTACATCATCTGCCCGATCCTGTTTCCGAACGGCCAAGACCCCGAGGAATTTCTTGCCCAGTCCAAGCCCGACGAAGGCTGGTCTGAGCTGGGCCAGATCTTGCTGGCGCTACGGGCGCACGACAGCCGCATCGAGGACAACCTCGCCGAGATGATCCAGATACACGTACCGGCCCCGGCGGCTGACGCCCAGACACAGGACAACGCGATCGTCGCTGTCGCCAGTCCCGAACGCGACGGTATCGAGTTCGCACAGTACCGCGGGCCGGTCGATGCCGTTCTCGACATCGTGGAGGATGCGGCGGCCAGAGGTGAGCCGCTCACCGAGTACGACGGAATGACACCGCTCGACAGCGAGCACTGGGCCGAGTCAGACGAGCCGTTCAAGATCGTGACAGCGACCCTCATCGGCACTAACCCTGATTGTTCATGAGGGTGCGGGTTGGGGGTGCTCGGGCCGTTTTGGGCGTCGGTTGGCGGTTGGTGGTGCTGGTGCGGTGCTGGCGGTGCTGGCGGTGGGTGCTGGCGGTCTGGTGAGGGCGGGTCCGGCGGGTGGGGGTGCGTGCGGGGTGGGGCCGCCGGCGCGGATGGTGGTGTGGTGTGGTCGCGGTCGGGGTTCAGCGGGGGTGTTGGGCGGCGAGGAGCGCTTGGGCGCCGGGAAGCCTTGCGGGGATGCGTATGAGGGTGCGGCGGGCGTGGCGGCATACGACGCCGGGCAGGTGCCACAGTTGCCAGCGGAGCCGTTTGGGTGCGGCTTTGGCGAGGGCGCCGGTGAGCTGGTGGGTCTGGAACCAGCTCACGAGCGCGAGCGCGATGAGGCACATGACGGTCCATGCGCGGTTGGCGTTCCACGCGGTGAACGGCATCCGTGCCAGCCCGGAGTCCTTGAGGCGTTCGATGCTGTTCTCGATGCGGGCGTGGCGGCGCATGAGCGTGTCGACATGGGCGGGGCTGCCCTTGGCGTCGGTGAGGAATCCCCAGTAGCGGAAGGCTTCTGAGGGGAACAGGCTGCGCCGGGCGCCGGGATGCAGCGGCTCGCGTCGCACGATCAGCCGGGTCCCCTCAGGCCAGCCCGACAGGTCCACCAGCGCGGTGAGCTCGGCGACCTGGGTGCGGTTGGGCTTGGCGGCGTGCTTGGGGTTCGGAATCGCTCGGGCCCACACGTCCTCGTCGAAGCGGGCAGCGGCTATCGCGGTATCGATGCCGTCGGTGGCCCGCGCGCTCACGGCGAAGCCGACGTTGCGATCCCTGCATCGGTGCGCGATGCGCGCCGAGCAGCCCGCCGCGTCGATGCGCACCAGCAGCCGCCGCTGCACCAAGCCGGCGGGGTCACCGCTGCGGTGGCCCGCAGCGTCGCGGGCGGGCAGCACGCCGATCGCGCCGTCGAGCACGCTCAGGTGATCATCGATGCTGTTCGCCGCGGCGTTGCCCGGCCGCAGCATCCCCCACAGCGGCTCCCCTTCGTCGGTGGAGCAGATCATCGGGTGGAACCCGAACCCGCCCTTGAAATGCGCCGCCGCGCCTTCTTTGTTCTCCGAGTGCACCTCCACCAGAGTCGAGTCGATGTCCACCACCAGCGGCCCCGCCGACATCTGGGGCCACACCCGCTCGCGCACCGCCGCCGCCGCCCGCCACAGCCCGTCAAGCTGCTCGTCGCCGACGCCGACCAGCACACGCCACAGCGTCGAGTCCGACCCCACCGGCCCGAACAGCTCCCGCTCAGCGCGCAGATGCTCGATATCGCTGCACGCCTCACCTCCGCCCGCCAGCGCCAGGCACAGATGCGTCAACAGCACCCCCCGGTCATGGGTCGGCGCCCGCTCGCCCGCCGGCGGCAGCGCCCCTGACAGCTCCCCCGCCAGCCCCACCCGGTCCGCGAAACCGCCCAACACGAACAGCCCCACACCCGACACCACCCGATCCCCGCCCCATGCCAGCACCGCATTCGACACGCTTCTAAGCTTCACCACGGAGATGCCTTTCCGATCTGCACGACGTGTGCCTCCACAACACACATCGTCGCAGGTCAGAAAGGCTTTTCCGCGGACGCGAAAACCCCGCCACCCCAATTCTCATGAATAATCGGGG
>JAJDZE010000124.1 GCA_022824805.1 Acidimicrobiia bacterium
CCGAGGCCGCGGGCACAGCCGCAGCGTCGACGGCTCGGGTCGTCGGCGGGAGCGCCAGGACAGTCGCCACAGCCGGCGCATCGGTTGGGCGGGCAATCGGCGACACCACTGAAACAGCAGTGGCAGCCGGCGCATCGGCAGCGAAGGCCTTCGGCAGCGGGACCGCCAAGGCGGGAGTTGCCAGCGGACGGACCGTCGCCGCTGGTGCTCGGTGGGTTCGCGACATGAGCATCGAGCGGTCGGCAGCGGTGCTGTCCGCGGCGCAATCACTCGTGGCGAGCGATCTCACGGCATCGATCAACGACTTGGTTGCGGCGGCCGTCAAGGGCAGTGCCACCATCTACGACAAGGCGATGGACGCTGCATTCATCGACACCGGCATCGGCGGCAGCTGGCACCGGCTGTTCGACGGCGGGCATACGATCCCCGGCGCATTCAAGGCAGCTCACGCGGCGTCTCCCGATGACAGCCTCCTCGAAGAAGCACTGGGTGCAGTTCAGGGTTTGCTGCGCGATGTCTCTACCCCACGGGGCCTGCCGCTGGCCAACTGGGACAAGGCGACCTTTGATGCCGTCGCAGACTCGCTCGAGTCGAGTTTCGGCATACCCAAGGATTGGTTCCGCGAGCTGAATACCTACGACGCCGGCGACCTGCTGGGCGGCGCCATCGGCGTGGTCTCGGTCATCTTCGGATGGAATCGAGCCGACACTGAGACCTTCGCCCGCCTCGCCGCCGGCATGGGCATATCAGCGGCAGTGAGCGTCAACCCGCTGCTGATGCCCGTCGCGGTCATTGCCTTGGCACGCGCCTTTCACAAGGCGCATTGCGCCGACGAATACGACGAACTCGCCGAAGGCATGCTCAAGGGCCTGATCACATCGGCATCCGTCTTGGGCACGGTCACCCTCGTGGGCATCGCCGGCGGATCGGCCGGGGTTGCACTGCTCGCCGGCATCACCGCAGGGGTGCTCGCGCACGTCGCCGCCAAGAACGTGACCTTGGACGCGATCAGCACCTTCGTCAAGGAAGACGCGGTCAATGTCATACGCCAGATTGCCGATCAGGCATGCGCCCTCGGCGATGCCGTCGGATCTTTCCTTTCGGACGCCGGGCGGGCTGTCGCGAGCGGCACCACTGCCGCCGGAGCGACCGTCGGCCGCTTCGCAGCAGACCAGGCGGCGGCCGCCGGCACGGCAACGGTCGGCGTGGCTCAGGCCGCTGGACGCTTTGCAGCAGACCAAGCAACGGCAGTCGGGCGAGGGGCGGTCGACGCAGCTCAGTCTGTCGGACGCCTCGCTGCAGGCGCCGCCACGGCGACGTCCTCTGCAGCAGTTTCGGCGGCGCGGCGAACCAGGGCGCTCATTGACCGCGACGAGCCGGAAGATGTCGAAGTCGACCAGCCGGACACGTCCGACGGCTGAGACCAGACAGCGGCGAGGGACCCATTCACCGCTGCTCCGGTGCTTCTGGGCGTCAGTAGATCTTGGAGTCGGCGCCGGTGGCGGCTTCGGCGGTGCCGGACTCGCGGGCGGTGCGCAGGTCGCGGGCCATGCCGCGGCCGAGTGCCATGGCGTCGCCGGCCACGGTCTGCATGCGGAAGCCCTTGCCGCGGCGGTCCGCCGACAGCCCAGCCGTCGAGTGGATGCCTGCTACCACGCCGTGTGCGGCGCATCGCTCGGCGATGTGCTCGAGCGCTGCCTTGTAGTCGGCGTGATCGTCGGTGTAGCCGGGGCCGTAGCCGTAGCTGATCGACAGATCCGCAGGCCCGACGTAGATCGCATCGACGCCCTCGATCGCCAGGATCTCGTCCAGCGACTCGACCGCTTGGCGAGTCTCGATCATCGGAATGCAGGCCGTGGTGTCGTTCGCGACCTCGAAGTAGTTCTCCCCCGCCGCAGCCCGTGCAGCCACCAGCACCGGGCCGAAGCTGCGGGCTCCCAGCGGCGGGTACTTGCACGCCGCCACCGCCGCCTGGGCCTCAGCGACTGAGTTCACCATGGGCACAACGACGCCCCGCGCCCCCGCGTCGAGCACCCGGCCGATGATGCCGGGCTCGTTCCACGGCACGCGCACGATCGGTGTGCCGCCGCCCATCTCGATGGCCTGCATCATGGTCACGGCGACCTGGTAGTCGGCCACGCCGTGCTGCATGTCGACGCAGACGTAGTCGAAGCCGGCCCGCCCGGCGATCTCGGCCGAATGGCTCGACGCCATCGACAGCCACGTGCCCAGCGTCTCATCGCCCGCGGCCCAGGTATCCATCATCGTGTTCGCCATGTGTGTGCGCTCCAGTTCAGCTGTCGAAGATGTCGCGCAGCATCACGTTTTCCTGCATCTCCACCAAGGGCGCGATCTCCTTGACGAACTCCAGCCACTGCGGGTCCTCGAACAGCGCCTTGCGCTTGTGGGCACGCTCCTCGAGCGTGTCGTAGCGCCACAGGTGGTAGATCTCGTTGATGCCGCCGAACTCGGTGGTGTAGTAGCCCACCGGTTCCCCCAGATGCTTGCGCTGCGCTTCGTAGCCCTTCTCGAAGTACTCCTTCACCCAGCGCTCCGGGGCACCCACCTTCAGCCGGTAGTGCCGCATCTCCACAAAGCTCATGGCTGCCTCCCTCGACGTGCCGCCCCGCCGGCCACGCTCTCGCCCGGCCAAGGCGCGGCCCGCACCGTAGCGCAGCTGATCGCATCCAACCGCTCGTGTCAGCGTGCTGGACTCCTGTCTTGTCAGCGGTACCTGCGGCTTGAGAATCTCCGTGTCAAGCACCACATCGATGTCCTGCTGCCTGTCGTGTGGACTGGTTCTCCCGCCGACGCCGTTGAGTTATCAAGTGTTTTGTCTCTATGTTGAATAACGAGCGGCGTTATGAAGCATCGTTTGATAACGCCGCTGTCGTGCCCGGCATATCAAACGTTAGACTTCAACGCTTAACAACACGCAGCGTTATGAAGCATCGTTTGATAACGCCCCAGCCATAGCGACGGACCGCGACATCGAACCGAAGAGCACGGGCCATCGTCACGACATGAAGGAGCGTCGGCACATGCCCACGAGACAGCCACAGAGTCCGACCGGCGTGTACATCATCACAACCGTCGGTGACGAGGAAGTGCACGCATTCGTGCCTGCGCCGCTGCCACCCGATCCACCACTGAATATCGACGGGGCCATGATCACGGCGCTCGATGCTGCAAGTCGAGCGCTCGGTCGATTCGACGGTGCCGTTCGCTACCTCCCGAACAAGGGTCTGCTCATCTACTCGTACGTGCGCAAGGAGGCTGTGCTCTCGTCTCAGATCGAGGGCACCCAGTCGTCGCTCTCCGATCTCATGCAGCACGAACTTGATTCAGCACCGGGCACACCACTCGACGACGTGGAGGAAGTCTCGACCTACGTCGCCGCTGTGGAGCACGCATACCGCCAGATGACCGATCCGTCGGGCTTGCCGCTGTGCAACCGGCTACTGCGCGAAGCGCACGGAATTCTGCTGTCCACTGGACGCGGCGCAGACAAGCGTCCCGGGGAGTTCCGCACATCCCAGAACTGGATCGGCGGCACGCGACCCGGCACAGCGGCGTTCGTGCCACCACCAGCACTCCAAGCGCAGCAAGCGATCTCGGAACTGGAGAAGTTCCTGCATGCCGACGACGAGTTGCCTCCGCTAGTGCGCGCTGGCCTCGCTCATGTCCAGTTCGAGACCATCCATCCGTTCCTCGACGGCAATGGCCGAATTGGCCGCATGCTCATCACTCTCCTGCTGTGCGACCGCGACGTGCTCTCGACACGAGCGTTCTACCCCAGCCTCTACTTCAAGCACCATCGGTCGGACTACTACGACCTGCTGAACCGCGTCCGCACCGAGGGCGTCTGGAATGAATGGCTGCTGTTCTTTCTTGAAGGCATTCGTTCTACGGCCGAAACCGCTCTCGAGACCACGCAACGCCTTGAGGCGATGGCAGCCAATGACCGCCGGGTGATCGAAGAACGTGCTGGCAAATCCGCTAGCTCAGCGCTGCGTGTGCATGCGAGCCTGATGGAGCGTCCGGTCCTCAACGTCGAGACGAGTTCTCGGCTCAGCGGTCTCTCATGGCCCGCTGTGAACAATGCGATGACTCGGTTGTGCGATCTGGGCATCGCAGCAGAGGTGACTGGCCAGCGTCGCAACCGAATCTTCAGGTACTCGGAATATCTCAAGGTGCTGGAGGAAGGCACTGAGCCGCTGTAGCGCCGGGTCGGCCCGGCCGACGGCCCGGCCAGGCGGCCCGGCGATTGGCGAATCCTCCGCTTGGGGGTGCTCAGCCTCGGAGGTCGCGGACGCGCTGGGCCTTGCCTTCTGAGCGCGGGATGCCTTCAGGTTCGACGGTGCGGACGTCGACAGCGATGCCGATGCGCTGGCGCACCGTGCTGGTGAATTCTGCGGCAATCGCTTCGTGGTCGCCGGCGTCGGGCTTGGGTTCGAGCACCGCGGTGATGCCCTCCATGCGGCCCGCAGAGTGCACCTCGAGGAAGAAGTGACCGGTCAGCCTCGGATCGGCAGACACCAGCTCCTCGAACTGGCTCGGG
>JAJDZE010000037.1 GCA_022824805.1 Acidimicrobiia bacterium
CACGGACTTCACGATCAGCATCAGCGAGGATCTGCTGCCCGACGGTTCGAGCCGCAGCATCGACGTGCACATCGGCGCGGCCCCCGACGGGGTCGCGACCGCCACCCGACGCGACGGGAAAGCCAGATCAGCCGGCATCTATGACGACAAGCTGAGATTCACCGCCACAAACCGCAGCCAGGTGGTGCGCCTCGCGGGTCACAGCACGAGCTACACGGGCGGCTGCACGACCGCGCTCGGCGGCACCTGTCCGCCGCCGGATCGGGCGACACTGCGCGTCACGCTGATCAACCTGCTGTGGGGCGACCTGGACTGGGTGCAGACCTGGCGCATGAAATGGCCGGTCACAGTCGTCGCAGCGGGCAGCGGAAGCGACACGCAGAACACCGACCCCGACCGCAACAAGAACGCCGACGACAACGAGAGCGCCGACGATGAGGCCGACCATGATGCCTCAGCACGGGCGGCCTGCGTGCCCGACACGCTGCTGGCCGAGGTCGCCACCCCAGCCGCCAGCAGCGTCACCGCGCACGCGGCCCGCTGGACGCAGGTGCACAACGCGCTGACCGGCGAAGCGAACGCCATCACGCTGTCGGAGGTGAAAGAGATCCACGACCGGCGCCAGCAAAGAGGCTGGTCGACAGCCCAGTGGGATCCGGTGATCGAGGCGCTGGAATGCATCGAGACGGCGTCAAGCCAGCCCGAACCAGCCGAGGCCGACGCCGACGCCGACCCGACGCCCGATCCTGTGCCGGTCGTGACGCCCGAGCTCAGCCTCTCGGCGGGCTCCGCCGTCGACGAGGGTGACAATGCCAGCTTCACCGTCACGGCCAGCCCGGCACCGCAGTCGGACCTGACGGTCGAATACACCGTCACCCAGAACGGCCAGATGCTGGCCTCGCCCGGCGCGGGCAGCCGCACCGCAGTGCTCGCAGCCGGCTCCACCAGCGTCACGCTCACCGTGGGCACACACGACGACAGCACCAACGAGCCCCACGGCTCGGTCAGCATCACCCTCGACGCCGGCACCGGCTACACGGTGTCTCAGACCGACGGCACAGCGTCGGTGACAGTCTCTGATGACGACGACCCACCGCCCCCGCCGCCGGACCCGACAGTGAGCATCACCGCAGGCAACGGCGTCACCGAGGGCAGCCCCGCCACGTTCACTGTGTCGGCGAACCCGTCGCCGTCGAGTCCGCTTCGGGTCGATGTGAGCGTCGCCCAGTCGGGCAGCTACGGCGTCGCCACCGGCACGCGCACCGTCACCGTCCCGACCTCGGGCAGCGCCACGCTGTCGGTGGCGACGTCTGGCGACAGCACCGACGAACCGAACGGCTCGGTCACCGTCACCGTCGCCAGCGGCACCGGCTACACCGTGTCCCAGACCAACGGCTCAGCGACCGTGACTGTCTCTGACGACGACGACCCGCCGCCCCCGCCGCCGACCCCGACGGTGAGCATCACCGGCGGCAACAGCGTCACCGAGGGCAGCCCAGCGACGTTCACGGTCACCGCCAACCCGCGGCCGTCGAGCCAACTCAGTGTCGACGTGAGCGTCACAGCACAGGGCAGCTACGGCGTAACCACAGGCACGCGCACCGTCACCATCCCCACATCGGGCAGCGTCACGCTGTCGGTGGCGACGTCTGGCGACAGCACCGACGAGCCGAACGGGTCGGTCACCGTCAGCGTCACCAGCGGCACCGGCTACACGGTGTCTTCCACAAACGGCACAGCGACCGTGACCGTCTCTGACGACGACCCGCCGCCGCCCCCGCCGCCGAGCGTGACGGTCTCGATAGCGGACGCGTCCGGCGAGGAAGGCCTGTGGGTCACCTTCAAGGTGACGCTGTCGGAAGCAGCAGACCACCAGGTCAAGGTGCGCTGGGAGTCAGACCACGCCTACGACCTCGATCCCTACGCCATCGCGGGCAGCGAGTTCTGGTACATGGACGGCACGCTGACCTTCGCGCCCGGCCAGACCGAGAAATCGGCTTCGGTGTATCTGAACGACGACAGCTACAGCGAGGCCGACGAGGTCTTCCGGGTGCACCTGTCGAGCCCCCAAGGCGCGGCCATCGCCGACGGCGAGGGCATCATGACCATCACCGACAACGACTGAGCAGCGTCGTTCCTCGCCATCGGCGGGCCGTTCAGACGCAGCGCGGGTGCGATTCATCGGATGACGGGCGGGGTTGCGTGCGAGACTGCGGGCCGATCATCGAGGACCGTCCACGACACGCGTGCTCAGCGAAGGGATAGCGACATGAAGTTTGGGCTCAGGTATTGCAATACGGGCCGGTTTGCCACCGACACTGCGCTTGCGACCGAGCTGGTGCAGGCGGGCGAGGCGGCTGGCTTCGAATCGGCATGGACGGTGGAGCACACCGTGATCCCGTCGGGCTACCAGTCGCAGTACCCCTACAGCCCGGACGGCAAGATGGCCGGCGGCGTCGAAGACCTGCTGCTGCCCGACCCGCTCATGTGGATGGCCTACATGGCGGGCGTCACGTCCACCATCAACTTCGGCACCGGCATCCTGATCGTGCCCCAGCACAGCCCGGTGGTGTGCGCCAAGCAGATCGCCACGCTCGACCACATGTCGGGCGGGCGGGTGCTGCTGGGCATCGGCGTGGGCTGGATGCGCGAGGAGTTCGAGGCCATCGGCGTCGGCGATCACTTCGACGACCGCGGTCCCCGCACCGACGAGTACGTGGCGGCGATGCGCGAGCTGTGGTCGGCCGAGCGGCCGACGTTCCACGGCGAGTTCGTGAACTTCGATGCGGCGTATTGCCGGCCGCAGCCGGTGAACGGCTCGGTGCCGATCATCGTGGGCGGCGACTCGAAGGTCGCGGCGCGTCGAGCCGGGCGGTTGGGCGACGGCTACTTCCCCGCCCGTGGCGCCCCGTGGGATCTCATCGACCTCGCTCGCCAGACGGCCGCCGAGCACGGCCGCGATCCCGACGCGCTCGAGATCACCGTGCAGCTGCCTGCCGACCTCGATGAGATTCCCGAACTGGCCCGCCGCGGCGTCAGCCGGATCGCCGTGCCCGTGTCACCGATGGCCGGGCTGCAGACGGTCATCTCCACGCCCGACGACGCCAGCGCTTGGGCCGAAACCATCGAGCGCTTCGCCGACCTCTAGCCGCACGTCTGATCACGCCGGGCGCGACAAAGCGGACCCGGTAGATCCACAAGAGCCGTGCACCCAGGTCCGCTTCGTTCACGCCAGTGTAGACGCGGTGGGCTCGTCAGCAGAAACGGAATTCGACGAGGTCGTCGCGGGCGTACTGGTCGGGCAGAGCGACTTCCCAGACCAAGTAGGCCTCCATGGCGGCGCGCGCGACGTCGGCGTCTTCGGGGTCGTAGGGCAGCGGCGGTTGGCGTGAACGGATCGCGGCAGCGGTCTCGTCGGCATTGCTCTCGACGAACTCGGCAGCGTCGAGCCAAGCCGGCTCCAGCACGCAGGCATCCCAGCCCATCTGGATGAGCCACGACGCGGTCATGGTGGCGCCGATGCCGTCTCCGTCGGCCAGCACGACCCGCGCTCCCCGCGTTGCTAGGTACTCGTCGGTGGCCTGCACCAACTGGCCGCCAGGAGCGCCGATCGCGCCCTGCAGGTGCCCGGCGGCGAATTCCTCGGGTGTGCGCACGTCCATGAAGTAGGTGGTGCGCGTGGCATCGGCGAGCCAATCGCCGAGCTGGGCGCGGTCGATGGTGCGCACGCCGCAGCGCTCCGCGACAGCCTGCGCTGCTGCCGTGGCCCGGGACCGGCCCGCTTCGCTCGGTTCGGGCGCCAGCTCATCTCGGCCATGCTCCAGCTCGAGGCCGGCCAGCTCCCAGCCCATCGTGCCGTCCTTCAGTGCGAACACGGCGTTGGGCAGACCGGCTGAGCGCAGCGACTGCGCTCCCATGATGCTGCGGGTTCGTCCGGCGCAGTTGACGACCACTGTTGTGTCGTCATCGATCAGGTCGCCCACCCGGCGCACCAGCTCGCCACCGGGGCACGACCGGCCGGTCGGGATGCTCATGCGGTTGAACTCCCGGCGGGTACGCGAGTCCACCACCACCAGGTCGCGGCCTTCGGTCAGCCAGCCGGCCAGCTCGGTGGCGGTGACATGCGGCGTGCCGAAGTGCTCCTCGACCAGCTCGCCGAACAGCTTCGACGGCACGTTGATGCCCGAGTACAGCTCGCCGCCCGCAGCCGCCCACGCGTCGATGCCGCCGTCGAGCACCGCCGTGTCGCTGTAGCCGAGCACGGTGAGCTCCAAGGCGACGGCTGCGGCCTCTCCGCCGCTGTCGTCGCACACCACTATCGGCGTGCCCAGCCGGGGGATGCGCGCCGCCACTTCGAGGCCCACATGGCTCGGCGGCAGGTTCGCGGCGTACAGCAGGTGGCGCTGGGTGAACTCGGTGGGCTCGCGGGCGTCCACCAGCGCCAGCTCGGTGCCGTCGCCACGAAGCAGCCCGCGATGCCGCGCCATCAGCGTGTCAGCCGAAGTCGCCCGTACGTCAGCCATCAGTGCTCCTCCGAGGCCGGGGCTGGAGTGCGCGCCGACCGGTGATGTGCCTCACGCCGTCGCTCCTTGTCTCCCGTTCATGCGCGCGACGCTGACGGGTCGCTCGGGCCACGGCGGCGCCGACGGCGGCTCGGGCAATGGCCGTTACGGCGCGAGCGCGGCACCGTCAAGCCCACCGCAGTGCGGTTCAGGCAGCGGCCGTTGCCGGGTAACCCGGGCGGGCCTCGATGATGCTGCTCGAGTCGGCGAAGACCCGCCACTGGCCTTCTTCGGCATTCCAGTAGCGGCGTCCGGTCATGTTCTCCATCGCCAGCCCGTAGCAGTGGAAGTTGGTGGAGGCGCCCTCGATGTGGATCGAGTGCACGTCGTGCCCCAGCATCGCCACTCCAGTGCCGCGCTCGACCAGGGCCTCGCGCTCGACGTGGGGCTCGCCCTCGCCGGCACAGCAGTCGTAGAAGCGGTTCAGCTCCTGGCCGCGCATGCCCACGATGACCGCCCAGGTGAGGTGCTCATGCGGTGGCGCCGACGTGCCCTCGCCCACGCTCTGGACATACAGCGCCAGCGTGCCGTCGTCGCTCTGCGCGAGGCGGTAGCTGTGCGAGCCGCGTTCACCGGCGGGCGGCGGGAAGTCCTCGTTGGGGAACAGGTGCTCGTGGCGGGCGAGTTCGAGCAGCCGTTCCTTGATGCGGGCGATGCCGGCCCGGTCGACGCCGCCGTGCTCACGGCCATGCGCATCGATCTTGGCGATGTCGTCCATCGCGTCGGCCACCACAGCGGCCCGCTCTGAAGCCCTCGTCTCCGCGCTCTCCGATGCGCTCATGACTTCCTCCCCCGCTGCAGCCTCTCCGCGCATCGTAGGCAATGCCGCTGCTGCAGCAGTGCCGCCTGCCGAAACCGCTGACAGCTTGGCTTCGACGCTCAGAACAGCGTGAGGTACTGGTCGACCTCGCCAGCGGTGACGACGCTGTGGTGCGCCAAGAACTCTTCCTTTTTCACCTTGACGAAGTAGTCGCGGTAGGGACCCTCGGCGGTGTCGCCCAGCCCGGCCCCGAGCACCTCAGAGGTCGCCATTTCCTCGGCGGCGTGCAGCAGCGTGGGCGGCAGCACGTCGATCCCCTTCGCCGCCACGTCTTCGGCAGACATGGCGTGAAGGTTGTCGACGTTGGGCTCGCCCGGGTCGATGCCGTTGTCGATGCCGTCGAGTCCGCAGGCCAGGTAGGCAGCGAACATCAGGTAGGGGTTCGCGGCCCCGTCGCCCAGGCGGATCTCGATGCGGTCGGGCTCGGGGATGCGGATCATCTGGGTGCGGTTGTTGCCGCCGTAGGCCGCATAGGCCGGCGCCCAGGTGGCGCCCGAGGTGGGCGCGCCCACCCCCATGCGCTTGTACGAATTGACGATCGGGCACACCACCGCCACCAGCGAGCGGGCGTGGCGCAGCAGCCCGCCCACGAACTGGTAAGCGAGTTCGCTCAGGCCCAGGCCCTTGGTGTCGGGCCCGCCGGCAGTGCCGCCGATGAACAGCGGATCGTCGGTGTCAGCGGTCCACAGGCTCATGTGCGTGTGCAGCCCGTTGCCGGTCTTGTCGGCGAACGGCTTGGGCATGAAGGTGGCGTAGCGGCCGTCGCGCTGGGCCAGCGTGTGCACCATGAGGCGGAACAGGATCAGCCGGTCGGCGGTGGTCAGGGCGTCTGAGTACAGCCAGTTCTGCTCGTACTGGCCGTTGGCGTCCTCGTGGTCGTTGGCGTAGTTGCCCCACCCCATCGCGTCGAGGTTCTTCGACACCGCCTCGAGGTGCGGCAGCATCCGGGTGAGGCCCCTGGCGTCGTAGCAGGGCAGGGTCAGGTTGTCGCGGTCGTCGGCCACGGCCAGCGAGCCGTCCTCGTTGCGCACCACCAGCGAATACTCAGCCTCCACGCCGCACTTGAGCACCAGGTTGCGCTCAGCCGCTGCCTCCAATGCCCGGCGCAGGATCACCCGCGGCGCATAGGGCCACAGCTCGCCCTCCACGGTGGGATCGCACTGCATGGCGGCCACATTCGGCTGCCACGGCAGTTGGGTGTAGGAGGCAGGATCGGGCAGTGCCAGGATGTCGGGGCTGGAGGGGTCTTGGCCCATCGGCCCCGCAGCGAAACCGGCAAAGCCGGCCCCGTCGCTCATCAAGCCCTCCAGCGCGCTGACCGGCACCAGCTTGGCGCACGGCTTTCCGTGCATCTCCACGAACATGGCATAGATGAACTCCACGCCGTCGGCCTCGGTCTTGGCTCGGATTTCTTCGAGTGCGTCGGTGACATCGCTCATGTCTCGTTCCCCCTGATTCGTCCCCGCTGCGGGCGCGGCGCGTCCGCCAAGCACCTTCGCGCACAGTAGTCAACGGTCCCGAAAGGGCCGCGCGGATAGGTGAACCTGCTCGTTGTCGCACCTGTCGCTTCCCGCTCTTGTTCGCTGCGCTCACGGGCCGCTCGGGCCACGGCTTCGCACTGTGCTTGCCGCTCTGGCTCGCTTCGCTCGCGGCCCGCTTGGGGCCGGGGCTCAGCCTCTGAGGCTGGGCGCTACGGTGCGGACCGGGCGGTTGTCGGGATCGACCACCCGGGGGAGGGGAACGCCATGTGCGGAATCGTTGGCCTCTTCTGCAAGACCCCGACCCACCGGCACGAACTGGGCCGGCTGACCGAGGTGATGCTGGGTGAGATGGGCGATCGCGGCCCTGACAGCGCCGGGTTCGCTGTGTACGACGCCGACACCCCGGACCGAATCCGCATCACCGTGCTGGCAGAGGGGCTGTCGGTGGACTGGGGGCCGGTCGCTGCCGACCTCGAGGCGGCGCTGGCCGCTGAGGTGACCGTCCGGGCCGTGCACGACCACGCGGTGTTCTCCACCGACGGCGACGGCCGGACCGCCCGCCAGTGGCTCATCGACAACGTGGCCGGCGCGACGGTGCTGGCCTACGGCAGCCAGATCGAGCTGTACAAGGCGGTGGGCTACCCCGACCAGGTGGCAGAGCGCTACGACTTGGCGTCGCGCACCGGCACGCACGCATTGGCCCATACCCGCATGGCCACCGAGTCCGCTATCACGACAGCCGGTTCGCACCCATTCGCCACCGGTGCCGACACCTGCCTGGTGCACAACGGATCGCTGTCGAACCACAACCGCCTGCGACGGTTCCTGGAGGCCCACGGCGAGTCGTTCCAGACCGAGAACGACTCGGAGGTGGCGGCCGGTTACCTGTCGTGGCGGATCCGCTCCGGTGACACCATCTCGGAGGCCTTGGAAGGCGCGCTCGGCGACCTCGACGGCTTCTACACCTTCGCCATCGGCGTCGCCGACGGGTTCGCCATCCTGCGCGACCCCATCGCCTGCAAGCCCGCAGTGGTGGCCGAAACCGACGACTGGGTCGCCATGTCGTCGGAATACCGCGCCATCGCCCGCCTGCCCGGTGCGCTCGACGCCGAGGTGTGGGAACCCGAGCCGGCCCGCATCTACACTTGGAGCCTCGCGGCGTGAGCGCGGCAGTGCGGACGTTCGACCTCGCCGAGTCGTCCCGGCGCAAGCTCAATCAAGCACTGCACGATGCCGCCGACGGCGAGTCGTTCGAAGTGGTCAACCCGCGCGGCGCTCATGCGGTGGCCTGCGGCATCACCGCCGACATCGATGTGGTGGTGCGGGGTTCGGTGGGCTACTACGGCGCCGGCATGCACCAGCGGGGGCGGGTGCTGATCGAGGGCAACGCCAGCACCGGACTGGCCGAGAACATCATGTCGGGCGAGGTGCGCATCAGCGGCAACGCCACCATGTCGGCGGGCGCCACGGGCTGCGGCGGCCTGCTGGTGGTGGGCGGCAACGCGGGTGCTCGCTGCGGCATCTCCATGAAAGGCGTCGACATCGTGGTGGGCGGCAACGTCGGTCACATGAGCGCGTTCATGGCCCAAGCCGGAAACTTGGTGGTCTGCGGCGACGCCGCTGCCGACCTGGGCGACTCGATCTACGAGGCGCAGATCTTCGTGCGGGGCGAGGTGGAGTCGCTGGGCGCGGATTGCGTCCGCAAGGAGATGCGGCCCGAGCATGTCGAGACGGTGGCGGGGCTGCTGGCCGCCGCCGGGGAGGCGGCACACGGGGCCGACCCCGGCGACTTCCGCAGGTACGGCTCGGCTCGCCGCCTCTACAACTTCACGATCGACGACGTGGACGCCGCGCAGGCAGCGGTGCGGGCCGAAGGCGGTGACCGCCGGTGAGCACGGCACCGAACGGGGCACCGGGCGGGACGCCTGCGGGAGATCCCGGCCCGCTCGCCGCCGACGACCCGCACAACTGGCACCTGCGCGAGTCGTACACGTTCGACCGCAACGTGATCGCCGAGATACGCCGGGCCGCCAACACCGGCATCTACCGCATCCGCGGCTGGGGGGCCAAGCGCCGCATGCCCACGCTCGACGACCTGGTGTTCCTCGGCGCGTCCATGTCGCGCTATCCCCTCGAGGGGTATCGCGAGGCGTGCGGCACCGATGTGGTGATCGGCGAGGATCGCGCTTCCCGACCGGTGCGCCTGCAGATCCCGGTCACGATCGCCGGGATGAGCTTCGGCTCGCTGTCGGCGCAGGCCAAGGAAGCACTCGGCCGGGGCGCGTCGGCCGCCGGCACCTCCACCACCACGGGCGACGGCGGCATGACCATGGAGGAACGTGAGCACTCGTCGGTGCTCGTGTACCAGTACCTGCCGTCGCGCTACGGCATGAACCCCGATCACCTGCGCATGGCCGACGCCATCGAGGTGGTGGTGGGCCAAGGCGCCAAGCCCGGCGGCGGCGGGATGCTGCTGGGCCAGAAGATCACCGAGCGGGTGGCCGAGATGCGCACGCTGCCCACCGGCATCGACCAACGCTCGGCCTGCCGCCACCCGGACTGGACCGGACCCGACGACCTCGAGATCAAAATCGGCGAGTTGCGCGAGATCACCGACTGGCAGGTGCCGATCTACATCAAAGTCGGCGCGGCCCGCCCCTACTACGACACCGCGCTGGCAGTGAAGGCCGGCGCCGACGCCGTGGTGGTGGACGGCATGCAGGGCGGCACGGCCGCCACCCAAGATGTGTTCATCGAGCACGTCGGCATCCCGACGATCGCTGCCATCCCCGAGGCGGTGCGGGCACTGCGCGAACTCGGAGTCCACCGCCGTGAGGTGAAGCTGATCGCCGCTGGCGGCTTCCGTTCGGGGGCCGATGTGGCCAAGGCGCTGGCGCTGGGCGCCGATGCCGCGTCAATCGGCACTGCCGCGCTGATCGCCATCGGCGACAACGACCCGGCCTACGAAAGCGAGTACCGCGAGCTGGGCACCTCAGCCGGCTTCTGGGAGGACTTCCAAGCCGGCACCGATCCTGCCGGCATCACCACCCAAGACCCTGCGCTGTCAGCGCGCCTCGACCCCGAGTTGGCCGGTCGGCGCCTCGCCAACTACCTGCAGGTGCTCACCATCGAGACCCAGATCCTGGCCCGCGCCAACGGCAAGTCGCATGTGCTGAACCTCGAACCCGAAGACTTGGCCGCGCTCACGGTCGAAGCCGCGGCCATGGCCAAAGTGCCGCTGGCCGGCACCAGCTGGGTGCCCGGCTCGGATTGAGTCAGCTCAGCGGTTCGTTTGGGCTAGCGGCCCTGCCATTGGGGCGGGCGCTTCTCGGAGAATGCCCGCGGTCCTTCGATGAAGTCGGCGCTGTTGTTCATGGCGCGCACCGCCTCGTAGCGGCCTTCGTGCGCGGCTTGAACGCTGGCCTCGTTGAGGCCGGCCATG
>JAJDZE010000120.1 GCA_022824805.1 Acidimicrobiia bacterium
CGCCGACATCGCCGACCCCGACCAGCCCCACCAGCACCTCACCGCCCCACGCGCCCTGCGAGAACTCGACCGCATCCGCCAAGTCCAGCTCGCCGCCGACCACAACCGCATCACCCTCACCACCCGACGCAGCCCCCTCCAGACCCAAATCCTCGCCGCCACCCAGACACCCACCCGAACCTGGGACAAAGCCCGAATCCACTAGCCCCGGCCACCGCCAGCGCCGATGTAGTGAAAACACCAACCCGCCGCGCCCCCGCTGACCAGCACAAACACAAAACACCCGCCAAATTCGGGTCAGTACGGGGGACAGAAAAGATGAGTGCGTTCAACACGATCATGCAGGGACTCGAAGAGGCCGAGGCGTATGTGCGCGGCGACAGTTCCGGCTATGGGGTCCACGAAGTCGAGGTGGACGAGCCGGACGTGCGAGCAATCCGAGCGAGCACGGGTTTGTCGCAGAACATGTTCGCGCTCAGCATCGGTGTGGCCCCCAGCACCATCAAGAACTGGGAGCAAGGGCGCCGCCGTCCCCACGGCCCGGCACGGGTGCTGTTGGCGCTGGTGGAAGCGGACCCCCGCATCATTCAGAACCGTCTCGTGCCGGCAACCCACTGACGCGCAACAGACCCCTCAGCCGATCGCTCCCCAGACACCGCACCGACGGCAACCGGGCCCGCGGCGTGTGGCGTCGTTCGACTGGTAGGCCTGCTGCCGGCCCGGCGGGTTCGTCAGTCTGATCCGGCTTTGGCTCGCACCAGATCGCTGGACGGCTCGAGCAGAGATGCTTGGCGCTGTGCGAACGGCGGCGGTTTGCGACGTGCGTCGGCAGCAACCGGCAGCACGCCGATGCCGTCAAGTTCTTCGACACTCAGCGTAGGCCCTGCGAGTAGGTGTTCGAGCGTGCGCGCCTGTTCGTCGAACAGGCTGGTGACTTGTTCGAGCGCTGCAAGCACCGTGAGCAGTTCGCTCGTGTCCGCTGCTGTCCAATCGCTGCGAATGTGGTCCAGGGGCGATGCCGCTCGCTGAGATGTTCCCGTGGTGCGTGATCGGAACCACGACTCAAGCACGTTCATCTGGCCGACCGTGAGCTCGGCGACGCGATTCGGAACCGGTCCAACCTCACCGTCAGCTGCGCCAGGCGAAGAGATGACCAAGGCTTCTGTTCGGGTGTCGTAGCGGAAGTCTGCAGGCTGGGCCGGAATCGGCATCCGCACTCGGGCCTGCCCAGCCGTGGCGGGAACGACGAGACAGTGCGCTGTGAGCACTTGTTGGCCGAGCCCGACCGCGTCGGCGAATGTGTCAGCGTCCGCGGTTATCGGCAGGCGCAGCACATCGGCGTTACGCAGATCGTCCTGAAAGCGGGAGACGTAGCCGGGGTGTGCCATGACTGCGGCGGCGTACGCGAAAAGATCGGTGCCGGCGACGGCGGCACCCAGGCGTGCTGTAATCGCCGCAAGCAGACCGGGCGCGATGTTCGGCACGAAAGCGTCGCGATCTCGCCACAGCGGGTGAATGCGGCCGGAGCGGTTGCCCAGCAGGTTGTCCATGTCGGGAATCGCATCGCTCAGCGCAATCGGCAGGCCTGTGCTGGACGCGATCAGCGGTCGAACGCCGTCTGTGGTCATCGCCGGGACACAGAGGTACCGCTGCTGTGAGCTGTGGGCCGCCCACAGGCTCGGATTCGGCCGGTTGATCACGCGCTTGTCTGCAATGAGATGTTGGCGGTCGAAGCTGCGCCAGCGGTACTCGACGGTTCGTGGCGGGGCGGTGTTCTCACGCGTTTCTTTGTGGGCAATGGCAAGGCGACGGACGGGGGGGTCGACGAGATTGTCGACTACTGGGAGGTCGACCCGCCGGTCGCTTCGATGCTCCTTGAACAGGTCGGCCTGCCGTCGGGCATCGGTCTCGCTGACGAGCGCCGCCCATCGTTCCTGCGCAGTCTGCGGCAGCGGTGCGACGGGCCAAGTGCGCCCGATCATCACCCCATTGCCGTGCCACGGGAAGATGTCGTCGAGCCGAGGGGCGCTGCTCCACGCATGGCTCGGCGGTGGATCGAATGGCCCCCGCATCTGCTCGTCAGTTGTCGCAGAAGGAAGCATCATCCAATTGGGTGAATCAGGATCGCACAGCGGTGCGATCTCGGCGAACTTGTCCTTGAGAACCGCCGGTTGCACCCGGTAGAAGCGCACAGTCGCCGGTCCATCGCGTTCGGATGCGTCACGGGCTCGCAACGCAGTCACGATTCCGACGGGCTGCCGCATAGCGCCGAATACTTGGTGCGCCTGTGGTGCCTGATGCCCTTCGGGCGTGAGATGCAGCACCCAGATGTCGGTCGAGTGCATGCGTAGCCACTCGCGCATACGCGCGAAACCGGGTCCGGTCAGGAACGCCGTCGGTGCGACAAACGTGACTACTCCGGCGGGTGGCTGCTCGTCAGTTGGCGCCTGCTCGAACACCTTCCAGGTCGCCCAGCGCCAGAAATAAACGTACAGATTCGACAGATGTTTGACGTGCGGTCCCACGCCCCACGACGGCGGCGGCCGCCAGTCATCGAAGATGGGTCGATTGTTCTCCTCGCCGGGGTCGCCGGTCTCGACCCACCCGCCCCGTCCGGCGGCTTGCGCCAGATACGGCGGGTTGCCGAGCACGACGGTCACGCGCTCTTCGCGTTTCACCCGGTTTGCTTCGGTCCGCGACGCACTGATCTGCTCGAACATCGACTGGGCTGCCGGCATGTCGCTGAACGGATCGTCGAGTGTGTCGGTGAAATACACCCGGTTCGACTCAGTCGAGGCGCCTTGGGCCGCCAGCCGTTCGGCAAGTCGGAGCTGCGCGACGGTGTACGGGCCAGCCTGCACCTCGAAGCCGATGAGCCGCTGACGTGCGGCCTCGGTCAGCTCCGCGCCGACTGCTCCCGCGCCGCTATCGGCCTCGACCGTCTCAGCGATGCGATCAATGACGCTGAGCAGGAACGTGCCGGTGCCGGCTGCGGGATCGACGACTGTTACCGTCGGGTCAGCGAACCCGCGCTGTTTGCCAAATCTGCTGACGAGCAGCCGATCTGCGAACTGCGTCATCCATTCCACGACAGGTGCTGGCGTGTAGTAGGAACCTGACTGCCGACGCAACTCCCGGTCGTACTCAGCGAGAAAATCTTCGTAGAAGTGGAGCCATTCGGTTCCGGCGTCAGTGCTGCGGCCTCGGATCCCTTCCCAGTCCACTGATTCCGCCAGTGCCAGCAGCGATTCGAGGTAGACGTTGAGCCGTTCCTGCACCGGCTCGCTGTAGGTGAGCAGATGCAGAGCTTCGCCGAGCACGCCGCGCCGTTTCCGCAGCTCGCGTGAAATGTCGTACATCCGTAGGTGCAGCTCAGGGTGAACGTCGAGGCGGATCTCCAAGCTGGCCGCTGCCAAGATCGCGAAAGTGACTGCTTGGGAGTACGCGTCAGCGAAAGCATCGTCTGCCAGATCGGGGAACAATGCTTGTCGAGACGCAGGCGGCAGGCCTGGGACCTCGGTGCCAAAAGCGGCGATCTCATCCCGCAGCATCCGGCAGTAACGCGCACCCGCCCGCGCCAAACCCACGGGACCGCTGCCCACTGACGGCATCCACGAAAACGTCTCGGTGAGGAGTTCAGCTGCGTCGCGCCCATCGACACTCGTGGGCTTCACACGTTTGGTGAGGTCATCGGCCAGCCTGAAGACGGGTCCCCTGCGGTTGCCTCGCCGGTACAGCGACCAGTCGAGTCCGTCGGTGTAGAGGATGTTGTCGAGCAGTCGGTAACGCTCCCACTGGCGGCGATCATGCTCGCCGGTGAGGAGGTCGGGGTCCGCGCCCTTGCCCGGTGCCTTCAGCTCCACGTAGGCGATGACCTGTCCACGAGCGTTGAAGATCGACATATCCGGGTAGCCGGTTCCCGGAACTCGTGCCTTGTCGACGATGGTGAACTCGCCCGCGCCCAAAATGGTCGCTGCTGCACTCAGCAGGTCGCGGCACGGTGCCGCCAGCACCTCTTCGGAAAGCGACCCGGCCGCTCCAGCTGATCGGCGCACGGTGGCGGCGAACTCGGCCAAGGCCCGTGCCATTTCCGTTGGAGGTGCCGCATCGGTCATCTGCCTGCTCCTGACGACAGGAGTGCTGCCACAGTTCGCCGCGCCAAGGATGCCTTGCGCGGCTGCCTCTGGAAGTGATGACCGAGGGCAACACACCCAACAGTGGATCGGTCGGCTGCGTTGAGATGCTGTTCTTGGGAGATGCGCTGTGGAGTTTCGCACCGGGCCGCAAGCGGTTGCCTGCGCAGCGGGTGTGACTCTCTGAAGCTGCCGAGATTGCGTTCGGCGCCCGTCAGTCTGATCCGGCTCTGGCTCGCGCCCCGACGGCGGCGGCTACTTCAGCGAGAAGGGCGGGTAGCGGTCGGTGATGAGCAGCCACATGTAGGCGGCCACCCGCAGCCCCCAGCGATGCACGCCCAGCACGAAGTCGAACAGGCCTCGGGGAAAGCGACCGGTGAACAGAATTGCGAACCATGCGATCACCCCGCAGATCATCGCTGCCACGCCCAGAACGGCCAGCACGATGTAGTGCGGGATCGCCAGCAGCCACTTGACCAGCGGCAGCCAGCGGTTCAGGTCCCGGCCCGCATCGGGATAGTCGAGCTCCAACCGCACCGCCTGCTCCTCGTCGGTGGAGGGATACTCGTCACGCATCAGCGAGATGTAGGCGTTGACGCGGGCGCTGAACCGCGACAGCTCGAGGTTCCAGTCGAACCACCAGCGTGGGTACTTGCGCCGGAACAGGAGCATCAGCAACGTCGGCCCGAACAACCCGCCGGCCGTGAGGGCTGCTGCCACGTTGGTTGAGCCGCCCGGCCAACTGCTGGCGATGGAGCCGCCGACCAAGCCTGCGACGACCGCGATGGGGATGACCAGGATGATCCGGAAGAACGTCGATGCTCGGCTGAGCCCGCCCTCGGGATAGTCGACATCCAGCCTCGCCGGATAGTCAGGCGCAGCGGTACCGCTTGTGCTCTCGGTGCTCGACATGGGACCTCCCCCACACGGTGTCGAAACGGGAGCCTACGGCGGGGCCTTCGCGCCGGAAGCCACCGCACATGCGGGCCGGGCGGTGCCGCCGTCGAGGCAGCCTGGGGTTCCGGCGCACCTGACCACTAATATCTGCGCCATGGAGCTCCTTGGCGCGCAGGTCTGGCACTACTGGCTGGCGGTCCCGCTGACCATCGTGACGGTGCTGACCGTCTTCAAGCTGGTCGCGGGCTACGTGCAGAAGGTGGTTGCGCCGCGGTACCCCAAGCGCTGAGCTCACGATGAGCGATCCTGCCGACGAGCACGTCGACTGGGAATTGGCGCGTCGCATCGCGGTGCGGGTGGCAGGCACCGAGCCGCTGTATCAGTCGTACCTCGCTGAACCGCTGCGGCAGGACTTCGCCCGCTTCGTGCCGGTAGCGGCTGAGCTGGTGGCCATCGAGACCGGGCTGGAGACGCCCGGCGAGGCGCACGCAGAGGTCATCGACCGCACGGGCTGGATCGACGCCAACATCGCTGCATTCCGGCGGCTGCTGCAGCCGCTGCTGGGCGCAGCCGCCGGCGCCGACGGTGCAGCAGCCACCTCGCGGGCAACCCAGACGCTGGGAGCGGTGGAGCTGGGTGCCGTGCTCGGCTGGATGTCCAAGCGGGTGCTCGGCCAATACGACCTGCTGTGGGCCTCCGATGACGACACCGCGACAGCAGGCGGCTCGGCGGGTGCAACGGGAGACACCGTGTACTTCGTCGGCCCGAACATCTTGGTCACCGAGAAGCGCTACGCATTCGTCCCGGCGCAATTCCGGCTGTGGCTGGCACTCCACGAGCTGACGCATCGCTCGCAGTTCACCGGCGTGCCGTGGCTGCGTCCGCACTTCCTGCAGCTGGTGAACGGGCTGGTAGACGAGGCCCAACCCGATCCCGAGCGCATGCGCGAGGGTCTGCGCAGCCTGATGTCCCTTCGTCGCAGCAGTTCAGGTCAAGACGGCCGCAACGGCCAGGACCTGCTGGGCGAGGGAGGGCTCGCCGCAGTGTTCGCGACCGACCAGCAGCGCGAGCTGATCGCCCAGGTGGGCGGCATGATGAGCCTGGTGGAAGGGCACGGCGACGTCACGATGGCGCGCGCCGCCCGCGGGCACATCCCCGATGCCGACCGGTTTGCCGTGGTGATGCACCACCGGCGCCGCAATGTGCGCGGCATGGCGCGGCTGATCCAGCGCCTGCTGGGCATCGAGGCCAAGCTGGCGCAGTACCAGGCCGGCGAGGACTTCATCGCCCGGATCGAGGCCGAGCGCGGCCCCCGGGCGGTGGACCGCATCTGGGAGCGCGTCGAGCACCTGCCGTCCATGGCGGAGATCCGCGACCCTCGAGCCTGGCTGGAGCGTGTCCCCGCGGCCTGAACGAGCCGCAGGACCCGGCTCGCCGCGGGTGACGGCCGCCGGCACCCCTTGTGCGCCGCCCAGCACCGCCGGCGACGCGTCACGGGGCTCAGACGAACTCGAATGCCTGGTGGACCGGTGCACCTTCGACGACATCGAGGGCCCTGAACTGGTGTGCGCGGTGTCGGGCGGCGCCGATTCGGCTGCGCTGCTGGTGCTTGCCTGGCGGTATGCCCAGCGGAGCGGCAGCGGGATCACCGCCGTCTCCGCAGTTCATGCCGATCACGGACTGCGCGAAGCGGGCAGGGCAGAAGCGGCGAGAGTCGAGGCGCTGTGCGACCGGCTCGGGGCGGGGTTCAGCGTGATGCACCTCGACCTTGCCCCCGGGGCGAACCTGCAGGCGCGGGCTCGCGAGGCCCGCCGCGCTGCGCTCGGCCCCGACGCGCTGCTGGGCCATACCGCCGACGACCAGGCCGAGACAGTGCTGCTGCAGTTGCTGCGCGGCGGCGCGCTCGATGCGCTCGCCGCCATGAGAGCCGACCGGCGGCCGCTGCTGGGGCTGCGGCGCGCCGAGACCGAGCGGGTCTGTGAGCTGGTCGGCTACGAGCCCGTCCGTGATCCGTCCAACGCCGACCCCCGCTTCTGGCGCAGCCGTGTCCGCCACGAAGTGATCCCGCTGCTGTGCGACATCGCCGGGCGTGACGTGGTGCCGTTGCTGGCCCGTGGATCCGGGCTGGCGGCTGCCGAGGGCGACCTCCTCGACCTGCTGGCTGCCGACATCGATCCCACCAGTGCCTCCGAGCTGCGCAATGCGCCGGTGGCCCTGGCTCGGCGAGCCGTCCGGGCATGGCTGCGCACCGATCATCCGCCCGACGCCGCCACGGTCGAGCGGGTGCTCGAGGTGGCCCGGCACAGCCACCGTGCCACCGAGATCGGCGGCGGGCGGCGGGTCAGCCGGACGGCCGATCGGCTCCGAGTCGAGGGCTGAGGCGCCGCGAAGCGGGGCTGTTGGCCGCAGTGCTCGGGGCACCGGCGAGCCGCAGACGCTAGGTTCGGCTCACGTGGCAGGGGCATCGGCTTCGGAGGAATCCCACAGCGACCTCGACTCGATGCTCGCGGGCGACCCCGCCGTCGGCGATGTGCTCGTCTCGGGCCCCGAGATCGCCGAGCGGGTGGCCGAATTGGGCTCGCAGATCACCGCCGACTACGCGGGCCGCCAGCCGCTGCTCGTGGCGGTGCTCAAGGGGGCGGTGATGTTCGCCTCCGATCTCAGCCGCGCCATCGACCTGCCGGTCGAGATGGACTTCATGGCTGTGTCGTCGTACGGCAGCAGCACCCGATCCAGCGGCGTCGTGCGCATTCTCAAGGATCTCGACATCGACATCGCCGGGCGAGACGTGATCCTGGTGGAGGACATCGTGGAGAGCGGTCTCACGCTGTCGTACCTGCGTCGCAGCCTGCTGGCCCGCGGTCCGGCCAGCCTGGCCGTGTGCTCGCTGCTGACCCGCGAGCACAACGGCAGCCTGAACGGCCTCGTCGACTACATCGGCTTCCGGCTGCCGCCGGTGTGGGTGATCGGCTACGGGCTCGACCTGGCGCAGAAGTACCGCAATCTGGCGGAGATTCGGGCGTACGACTCCTCGGCCGATGACGGCAGCTAGAGCTGGCGCCACAGCGCCGTGCACCGCCGGACCGGCACCGGTACATTCGTCGGCAGGCACGCACTGAGGCATTGCGAGCGTGTGTGACGCTCCGAGGGACGACGAGCTATGAGAGGGAAGTGGGCGGAGGGCATTCAGCCCCGCAACTTCAACTGGGTCGTCGCCGACCGCCTCGCAGTATGCGAGCGTCCCGGCGGCTATGGCGCCAGCCACCGGCGCGTCCGCCGTCAGGAAGAGATCATCTGGCTGCGCCGCAACGAGTTCGACATCGTCGTGTCGCTGATCTCGGCGCCGCACAACCTGCACAACTACGACGAGCTGGACATGCCCTACCTGCACAGGCCGTGGCCCGCCTTCGACGAATTGGGCGAGTACCTGCAGGGGGTCCACGACGACCTCGAACGGCTGGCCGCCGAGCGCAAGCGCGTCATCCTGCACAAGGAGCGCGTCGGCGAGGACGTGTGCGGGTTCGTGGCGTCGTATCTGCTGCTGTCGGGCAAGGTGCCCACGGGTCCTCAGGCCACGGCCATCACCGAGCGGATCTTCAGCCAGCGAGTCGGCCCCGAGGGGCGGCGTGTGGTCGACGTGGCGCTGAGCATCCTCTCCCGCCAGGGCACAACGAGCTGAGCACTGCGGTGACAGCACCAGACCGCCGTGCCGATGATGCGGACGCCACGAGCGCCGAGCGCCTTGGGTCGCCTCACGGCGACCGCTGTGCCGATGATGCAGTCGCCACGAGCGCCGAGCGCCTTGGGTCGCCTCACGGCGACCGCTGTGCCGTTGATGCGGTCGCCACGAGCGACCGCATTGAACTCCGCGATTTGCGGGTGACGTGCGTGATCGGGGCGCTGGCGCATGAGCGCACGGCGCCCCAGCCGCTCAGCATCGACGTCGATCTTCACGCCGATCTGAGCCAAGCGGGCGCCACCGACGACTTGACCCTCACCATCGACTACGGCGCCGTGTGCGACCGCATCGTGGCGCTGTGCGACGAGGCTCAGCCGCAGCTGCTCGAACGGCTGGCCGAGCTGATCGCCGCGGAGCTGTGCGGCATCGAGGCCGTCACCGCCGCCACGGTCACGGTCACCAAGCTCCGCCCGCCGGTTGCGGCCGACCTCGGCACCAGCGGCGTGCGCATCACCCGTCACCCGGCGTGAGCCGGCCTGCTCAGCGAAGGTGAGCCGGTGAGCCAGCCCGGCGTGCGGGCCTTTGTGGGGCTGGGCGCGAACATCGGCAATCCCGCCGCACAGCTGGCCGACGCCCTCGCATCGCTGGATGCCGCCGGTGTGCTGGTGGCCGTGTCGGGCGTGTACCGCAGCGCGCCGATCGGCCCCGAACAGCCGGAGTTCCTGAACCTCGTCGCCGAGCTGTCGGTGCCCGACGGCCCCTACGAGCTGCTGGCTCGCTGCCAGGCCCTTGAAACCGCAGCACAGCGGGTACGCCGCGAGCGCTGGGGCCCGCGCACGCTCGATGTCGACGTGCTGCTGTTCGGCGACGTGACGATGCACGACCCCGAGCTGCAGATCCCGCACCCGCGCCTGCGCGAGCGCCGCTTCGTCCTCGACCCGCTTGCAGAACTGGCGCCCGAACTGGTCACCCTCGGCCAACTGTCCGCAGTCGCAGACCAAGACTGCGAGTACATCGGCACCGTCGAGCAACTGCGCGAACTGGCCTCCGCCTCGCCACCGTCAGACCTGCACTGAGCACCTCACCCGAGACGCACAGATGCCATAGCGAAGGCGGCGGCAGGGACTCTGCGACGTTGCGACCTGCTGGATCGCTGGTCGCTGAAGGTCCTGCCGCCGCCGCAGCGGGCGCACCGAGGATCGCGACTCAACTCACAGGGATCGGCGGCGCGTCGGCCCGCAGGATGAACAGGCCCTCAGCATCGACGCACAGCCCGTCGGGGCCGTGCACCTCGGCGTGCTGAACGATCTTGCGGCCCGACGTGCTCTCGATCCACGCCCGCAGCCCCAACGGCACGCCCAGCGGTGTCGCGGCGCGGTACTGCACGGTGAGCCGGCCGGTATAGGCCTGCCGGCCCCGCATGCGGTTGAGCGCGCCCATCAGCTCATCGATGATGAGCGCCACCACACCGCCGTGAGTGCGTTCGGGCGGCCCGGCGAACATCGGGTCCACCACCGCCTCGCCGGTCACTGAGTCGTCAGACTCCTTGAAGTACCGCACGTTCACCGATGCCGGGTGCAGAACGCCGCCGCCGATCGAGAACGGGTCGAACTCGATCTCGTCACCGGGCTCGAGCGGCAGCGGGAAGTACAGCCCCTCGTAGATCTCGCGCAGGTAGGGCCGCGAGAGCATGTCGTCGATCTTCACCCGCAGCGTGCCCTGCTCCAGACGCGCCGCAGTGGCCTCGACCGTGGCCGTGATCTCGTCGAGCACGCCATCGTCGACCCGCCGGTTCGCCAGCGCCTGGTTCAGCCGGCGCATCGCTGCCGCGGCTCGTTCGACAGAGCTCCAGTCATGGCCCGGTCCGACCGGGCTGATGCCCGCTGGGCTGTCCGAATCGCTCGGCGAGTCGTGCTCGGTCACGGGCCGAGACGCTATCTGTGCAGGCCCCACGCAGGCCCGACGCCGCCGGCCGTGGCTCGCCGCAGCGCAGCCGCATACGCTCGCCTCATGCGGCGCACCATCTTTGACGAAGAGCACGAGATGTTCCGCGAGACGGCCAAAGCCTTCGTGGAGCGTGAGATCGTCCCCAACCACGAGAAGTGGGAAGCCGACGGCAAGATCGACAAGGCCATGTTCCGCAAGGCGGGAGACGTGGGCTTGCTGGCGACCGCCGTCGACGAGCGATACGGCGGCGGCGGGGTTGCCGACTTCCGCTACAACGCCATCCTCAACGAGGAAGTCCACGCGTCGGGCGCGGCCAGCTCGGGGCAGTGCATGACGCTGCACAACGACATCTGCCTGCCGTACTTCATCAACCTCTGCAACGACGAGCAGGCCGAGCGCTGGATGGGCGGCCTCGCCAGCGGCGAGCTGATGAGCGCCATCGCCATGACCGAACCGGCGACCGGCTCCGATCTGGCCTCGATCACCACCACGGCGGTGCGCTCGGGCGACGGCTACGTGGTGAACGGCGCCAAGACGTTCATCACCAACGGCATCAACTCCGACCTGGTGATCGTGGCGGCCAAGACCGACCCGACCGAGAAGCACCGGGGCATGTCACTGATCGTGCTCGAAGAGGGCATGGAGGGCTTCGAGCGGGGCCGCAATCTCGACAAGCTGGGCCTGAAGTCCCAAGACACCGCGGAGCTGTTCTTCGACGACGTGTTCGTGCCCACCGAGAACCTGCTCGGCGGCGAGGGCAACGGCTTCCTGCACCTCGTGCGCAACCTGCCCCAAGAACGACTGTCGATCGCCGTGGGCGGCGTGGCGCACGCGCAGGCAGCGTTCGACTGGACGGTCGACTATGTCACCGAGCGCACGGCCTTCGGGCAGACCATCGCCTCGTTCCAGAACACCCGCTTCGAACTGGCCGAGATGAAGACCGAGCTCGACATTGCCTGGGTGTTCGTCGACCGGCAGATCGAGGCGCTCAATGCCGGCGAGCTCACCGCCACCGATGCCGCCGAGGCCAAGTGGTGGGTGACCGAGATGCAGCTGCGGCTCATCACCCGCTGCTTGCAGCTGTTCGGCGGCTACGGCTACATGAGCGAGTTCCCGATCTCCAAGGCGTACGCAGATGCCCGGATCCAGACCATCTACGGCGGCACCACCGAGATCATGAAGGAGATCATCGGCCGCGAAGTCTCCGGCACCCGGTAGGCAGGGGCCATGAGTGAGATCAGTTCGGCCGAGCCTGCGAGGCGTATTGATTCGGCCGAGCCTGCGAGGCGCATCAGTTCAGTAGCAGTCATCGGCGCGGGCACGATGGGCGCCGGCATCGCCGCGGCGTCCGCAGCAGCAGGGTGTCGGGTGCTCGTGCTCGACACCGACCCCGAAGCGGCACAGCGTGCGCTCGACGGCGTCGACCCCGAATGCCGGGATCTGGTCACCATCGGCACCGTCGACGACCGGCTCGACGACATCGCCGGCTACGACTGGGTGTGCGAGGCGGTCATCGAGGATCTGGCCGCCAAGCGCGAGCTGTTCGAGCGGCTGGAGGCGGCGCGCAGCGACGGCTCGGTCATCTCGTCGAACACCTCGGGCATTCCCCTGAGCCAGATCTCAGAGGGCATGAGCGAGCGGTTCCGCCGCGATGTGGCGATCACCCACTTCTTCAACCCCGTGCGGGTGATGAAGCTGTTCGAGCTGGTGCCCGGCGAAGACACCGAGCCCGAGGTGATCGACGCCTTCGCCCGCTTCGGCGCCGAGCGTCTGGGCAAGGGCGTGGTGCACGCCAAGGACACCGTCAATTTCATCGGCAACCGCATCGGCTGCTTCTTCATGCTGTCGGGCCTGCACCTCGCCAAGCCGTTCCTGGCCGACGGCATGACCACCGAGACCATCGACGCCGTGCTGGGTGCGCCGGTCGGGCTGCCCCCGACGGGCTTGTACGGGCTGATCGACCTCATCGGCCTCGACGTGATGGAGCTGGTGGGCGCCAACCTGGCCCAGAACCTGCCGGCGGGCGACCGCGGGCTCGAGTTCACTGCGTTTCCCGAAGCCGAGCAGGCCATGGCCGACCGCGGTCAGCTCGGACGCAAGACCGGCGGCGGCTTCGCCAGGCGCACCAAGCTGGCCGACGGCTCGCGCAAGGCCGAGACCTTCGACCTGGTGACCGGCGAATGGCGAGCCGCCTCGGCGCCCGATCTCGAAGGCGTGCCCGCCGACCTGGGCGAGGTGATGTTTGCCGACTCGCCGCAGGGCGAGCTGGCCCGGCACATCTTCGGCGGCACGCTGGCCTACGCAGCCGACCTGGTGCCCGAGATCGCCGACGACATCGCCAATGTCGACAACGCCATCCGCTGGGGCTTCAACTGGGTGTACGGCCCCTTCGAAATGCTCGACCACCTCGGGCCCTCCCGGGTGATCGAGTTCCTGCGCGGCATCGGCGCCCCGCTGCCGTCGATGCTGGCCACGCTCGAAGCATCGGGCCAGCCGACGTTCTACGCCCAGACCGCCGCCGGCGTCCGCACCCAGCTCATGCCCGACGGCAGCGTCGCCCCAGTCGAGAACTGACCCCCCAAGGAACAAACGCAATAGCTGCGGAGGCGGCAGGAGACTCTGCGACGTTGCCACCTGCCGGATCGCTGGTCGCTGAGGATCCTGCCGCCTCCGCAGCGGGCGCGCGTCTTTACGAACCGGGGCGGACGATGGCGTCGGTCATCCGGATCGCCTGGGCCATCTCGGCAGCGTCGTGCACGCGCACCACGTCGATGCCCGCACAGATAGCCGCCGTGATCGTGGCGGCAGTGCCGAACAGGCGGTCACCGGGCTTGGTGTCGGTAACGGCGCCGATCGTGGACTTGCGCGATGTGCCGATGAGCACCGGCAGCTCCACCCTCCACAGCTCTGGCAGGCGGCGCATCATCTTGAGGTTCTGCGATACGCCGAAGCCGAAACCGAAGCCCGGGTCGACCACAAGCCGCTCTGTGCCCACGCCGGCATCGGCACAGATCTGCAGGCTGGCTTCCAGTCCGGCCGTCACATCGGCGACGAGGTCGGTATGGGGCCGGCCGCGCTGGTTGTGCATGATGACCGCGGCCGCCCCGCGCTCGGCCACCAGCGGCGCCATGCCGGGATCGAGGCGGAATCCGGTGATGTCGTTCACTACCGACGCGCCGACATCCAGGGCGGGCGCCGCAACCTCGGCCCATGTGGTGTCCACCGAGATCGGCACGTCGGCGCCGATGCGATCCAGCTCGGACCGGACGGCCTCGATGACCCGCACGGCGCGGCGCCGCTCCACCTCGGTCGGCGTTGGCTCGGCG
>JAJDZE010000067.1 GCA_022824805.1 Acidimicrobiia bacterium
TCGCAGGCAGCTAGTAGGTGGCGTTGCCCCAGGTCTCGTCGAAGACGATCTCCGACAGCGGCAGTCGGTCGAGCTTGCGCGGGAACGGCGTCGACCGGTAGCCGACGGCGATGTGGGCGGCCGTGGCCACGCCTTCGGGGATGTCGAGCATCTCGGCGACCTGCGGTTCGTACATGCACAGCAGCGTGGTGAGGGCAGTGCCCAGGCCCGCCTCCCGGCAGCCGAGCAGGAAGTTCTGCACGGCGGGGTAGATCGAGCCGCCGCCGACGACGCTGAGCCGGCCCAGCTCGGTGTCGGTGGGGTGGACGCCGTCGATGTACCCGCAGGCCACCACAATCACGGGCACCTCGGCGAAGTGCTCGGCAAAATGGTCGGCGCTGTCGAGCAGGCGGTTGGCCTTCTCGCCGATGATCTCGATGTCACCGCTGCGAGCCATGCCCAGGTAGGCCTTCCACGGCTCGAGGTACCACTCCTGCAGCTGCTGCTTCTTTGCCTCGTCGCGCACCACGATGAACCGCACCGGCTGGCGGTTGCCGCCCTGCGGTGCGTGCCGGGCGTAGTCGAATGCCTGCTCCAGCGTCTCGTCCGACACCGGGTCCTTCGTGAAGTACCGCGTCGTCATCGACGTCAGTGCTGCCTCGCCAAGTTCCATCGTTTCCTCGCTCTCGTCGGGCCACCCCACGTCCGGCGACATCCAGATCGAGCGTGACGGAGCAACAGTACCCACCACCCGTCGCGTGAGCGTCATGTGACCGCACCAAGCAAGCGCAGAGCGAGGACGTGTTCGCTGTGCCATGAGGCCTGCTGGCTTCCGCGCTGGACAAGCACGACTCGCAGGCCGTATGACATCTGGTGCGAAAACCATTGGGGATGACCGAAATGCTTGTGCTAGACAGCACGCTGCGTCTCGCAATCGAAGGAGCCGCCATGGCTACGATGACCGGCATGGATCCCGAGGTCGCGGACACTGAGTCCGAACGGTCGCCGGATCCGGCGCAGCACGCTGCAGCGCTCGATGCGGACGTGCTCGCCGAGCTGGTAGCGCAGGCCGTCGCTGCACAGCGTCGACCGCTGCGTTCCGCACTGCTGACCGCGCTAGCGACCACCATCGTCGCAGGTCTCATCGCCGTGGCCGCAGCCGGCTACACCGCGCTGCGCGCCGACATCACCGCGCTGCACACCGAGATCAACAACGTCGAAACGCGCCTCCGCGCCGAGATCCAGGGTGTCAACACGAGCCTCCGCGCCGAGATACAGGGTGTCGACACGAGCCTCCGCGCCGAGATCCAAGATTTTCGCGCCGAAGTGAACGTAATCCTGCTGGATCACACTGACCGTCTCGCCCGCCTCGAAACAACGTCGCTGCATCACACTGAGCGCCTAGCCCGCCTCGAAACGGCGTCGCAGCAACACACCGACCAGCTGACCCGCCTCGAATCCGCTTCACAGCTCAGCCCACCGACCCAATAGGGCACACCCGAGCGGTCAGCAGGCAGCGTCAGCCATGGCGCTACAGCAACGGATTGTCGCTATCGACATGGTGCGCATCGTGTCGCGTGCGCATTATCCCTTCTCGGATGAGGCGCTGCTGATCTATCTCGACCTGCTCGCCCGCCGGCCGTCGATGCAGTCACCTGGCGCAGGACGCCTCAGAGGCGAAGCCGCTTGGCGCGTCTGATCTCTTGGCTGACGGGATCCACCTCGAAACGGGCTGACTCAAGCGCCAGCACGCCCAGCAACGGCTCGCAGCCCGGCGGCCCGAACACCACGCGCACAAAGGCATCCGAGTCCATGAACTCGAGCCGCGCCCCGGTGAACTCAGCGGTCTGGCTGCTGCCGTCAGCTAACTCGTAGGAATCGCTCCCATAGGGCCGCAATCCCAAGTCCTCCAGACGGTCTCGCGGCACCAGCGTGTCAGTCGACCCAGTGTCCACAAGGAAGCGTCCCTCCCAAGAGCGCTCAGGCTCAGCGGGGCTGCGGACCGTGACGTCGGTGTAGGTGAATCCCATGATGTCTCCTCAGTTGTGGCTGCCTTCGGCGGCAGACACGGCGAACCTACTTCGACCCCCCTGCATCCCTGCCCTCATTTTCGCGGCCTCGCCCGCGCCTGACGGCGAGGCGGCTCGCCTCGGCGAGGGCGGCAACGTCAACGCTCTCATGTGCACGCTGCGGGCGTGTGGAGGAGTCGCCAGACTCGCCCCCCACCAGGTCAGCGAGGGAGCGAAGCGTGCGTCAGATCTTCGATTTGGAATCCCGGCTCGGGCGCCGGATCAATGCGTTCATCACGGTGGTGATCGTGCTGTCGATGGCCACCCTGGTGGCCGACACCCACTACACCGCAGCCGACGGTGCCTTGCCGGGTTGGCTGTGGACGCTCGAATTCGTCATCTGGGTGATGTTCGCCGTGGAATACGTGATGCGCATCGCGCTCGCGCCGTCTCCCTTGCGGTACGTCTTCTCGTTCTACGGCATCGTCGACTTGCTCGCCGTGCTCGGCGGATTTGCGAACGTCCCAGCGGGTACCGCGCTGCGCTTGCTGCGCCTGCTACGCGTGTTCCGGGTCGTCAAGCTGGTGCGAGGCAGCGAAGCCCTCGACCGCTTCCGGGCTGCATTCAAGGACATTGCCGACGAGCTGCTGGTGTACCTGTCGGCCTCGGGGATCCTGATGTTCATCGCATCGGTGGGCATCTACGAGCTCGAACACGATCAGCCCGACACGCTGTACGTCAGCATCTTCGACAGCTTCTACTGGGCAGTGCTGTCGCTGACCGCCGGCGCCGAGGGTTACCAGCCGCTCAGCTTCGGCGGAAAGCTGCTCAGCATCCTCATCGTGCTGATCGGCCTCGGCGTGGTCGCCGTGCCGTCGGGCCTGCTGGCCTCCGCGCTGTACAAGCACGACGCCCAGACCGCATGATGCTTGGGAAGCTCAGAGCCGGCAGACCTCGCTTCAGCGCCGGGTAGCCAACCGCCAATCGCCGGGCACAACAGTGACCGGCTGTGCTGGCTCGAAGCGGCGATGTCAGACTGACCGGCCAGCACAACCAACATTGCTCAATCAGCGTTGAAGCAGGCGAGGTCAGCCATGGCACTTCAGCAGCGGATCGTCGCCATCGATTGCGAATCGAACAAGACTCTCGACCCAGAACGCTTCGGCGCCCGGGCGCCACAGCGAGCACCAACGACATGGTATGGATCGTGTCGCGTGCCCACTATCCCTTCTCAGACGAGGCGCTGTTGAGCTACCTCGACCTGCTCGACTGGGTGCTCGACGATCACGTCATCACCGACGCCGAGCGGCTCGAGCTGATCGAGACTGCACATGATCTCGGCGTCAACCAGCGCCAGATCGACCAAGCGCATCGGGCGTACTTCGACTCGATCGTCGCTGCGGCACAGCGCGACCACGTCATCACCCCTGACGAGCACGAACTGATGCAGCGCATCGCACAAGCACTGGACATCGCCGATGCGA
>JAJDZE010000170.1 GCA_022824805.1 Acidimicrobiia bacterium
CGCCGACATCGCCGACCCCGACCAGCCCCACCAGCACCTCACCGCCCCACGCGCCCTGCGAGAACTCGACCGCATCCGCCAAGTCCAGCTCGCCGCCGACCACAACCGCATCACCCTCACCACCCGACGCAGCCCCCTCCAAGCCCAAATCCTCGCCGCCACCCAAACACCCACCCGAACCTGGGACAAAGCCCAAATCCACTAGCCCCGGCCACCGCCAGCGCCGATGTAGTGAAAACACCAACCCGCCGCGCCCCCGCTGACCAGCACAAACACAAAACACCCGCCAAATTCGGGTCCGATACCGAAATCTGGCCGCGGTGCTGTTGGCGAGCGACTTCGTTGGTTGCTTGCCCGAAGCCCCGAGCGACCTGGCGGCCGACCATCGCCGGTAGCTGACCGAGTCTCCGGCCGTCAACGAGACGTCGGTTGACGCCCCGTGCTGCATCTGCTGGAGCGGGTGCGCCCCACCGGCAATACGTTGGGCGAGTGGACGCGATTTCAATTCGACAGCTTCGGAGGGATGCGGACGACGTCGTGGACAGGGTGCGGGCGGGTGAACGGCTCATCGTGACGCGGGCGGGGCGGCCGATCGCCGAGCTGCGCCCGCTGCCTCGACGGGCGCTCGACGCAGCGACGTTGCTTGAGCGGTGGCGACACCTCCCGAGCGTTGATCCGAAGCGCTTGCGCGCCGATGTCGATGACGTGCTGGAAGCGTCGCTGCAGTGGCGATGATGCTGACGCCTACTGAGCATTCGTAACCGCTGACGATGAGTACGACGAGGCGCACGGCGTAGCGTGAGCCGGTGCCTGCTCGGGATGCGAAGGCGTTGGTGCAGAAGCTGTGGGACTTCTGCGATGTGCTGCGTGATGACGGTTTGTCCTATGGCGATTATTGTGAGCACTCTGGGGATGTCGCGATCGATGCTCAGCGAAAGTCGCGGTGGGATCGTGGGTGCTGGCTTGGTGGGGTGAGGCTAGCGGGTGCTCGGTTGGGTGGGCTGGGTGGCGGTGATCTGGAGGCTGTCGTGTTCGCGCAGGCGCCAGCTGGGTCCTCGGATGTTGAACACGATGGCGTTGTGCATGAGTCGGTCCAGGATGGCTGCGGCGATGACGGGGTCGCCGAAGATGTCGCCCCAGTCGGGCAGTCCTCGGTTGGTGGTGACGATGGTGGGGTGGCCTTTTTGGTAGCGGGTGTTGACGACCTCGAAGAACCAGGCGGCTTCGGCTTGGGTCTTGTGCCTGATGAGGCCGACGTCGTCGATGACGAGCACTGTGGGGGCGGTGTAGGCCTTGATCTTGGTGGAGGCGTTGCCGTCGTGGTCGGCTCGCAGGAGGGTTTTGACCATGGCGTCGGCGGTGCTGAAGTAGCCGCGGTAGCCGGCTTCGACGGCGGCGATGGCCAACGCGACGGCGAGGTGGGTCTTGCCGCAGCCGGGCTGGCCCAGGAACAGGACCGGTCGTTGCTCGTCGATGAAGCGCAGGGTGGCGAGGTCGGCGACGAGCTTGGGGTCGATCGAGGGCTGGAAGTCGAAGTCGAAGTCCTCGATGCGGCGGTGGAACGGGAAGCGGGCGTAGCGCATGCGCGCGGCGAGGCGCCGGTCGCGGTCTGCTGAGGCTTGGATGGCGACGAGCCGGGCCAGGAACTCGATGTGGGTCCAGTCCTCGGTTCGGGCTTGGTCGGCGAGGCCGGCGAACGAGGCGGCGGCGGCGTCGAGTTTGAGGTAGCCGAGGTCGGACTTGATCTGCTCATAGAGACTGCTCACTGGTGGGCCTCTGGGTGTTCGTCGACGACGTGGGGGTAGCGCTGGGCGAGGTCGACGGGGTCGACCTCGAAGCCGTCGCCGATGTCGAGCTGGCAGGCGGGCTCGGGGCTCGTGGTGATCAGCCGCAGCACCGGCCCGCCGGGCCGGTCGGTCATGGCTGCGGTCTGTGCTGCGTGGCGATGCGCGGGGTCCCAGACCTCGACGTGACGGCCGGCGACAAGGGTGTGGGTGGCCACGAGGCGGCCGGCCCAGCGCACCTCGACGACATTTGAGTCCACGCCTCGGCGGATCTCGACGCGCTGGCCCAGGGTCTCGGGCGGGACCGAGTAGCGGGCGCCGTCGATGGACACGAACGGCACGATGTTGTGCACGCGGCGGGACTCGACGTAGTCGGTGTCGAACCGGTCCGCCGGGGGCGGCGACAAGAACGGCAGCTCGATCACGGCCCGATCGGCGGGGCGGGCGCCGGTCGTTCTCGATTCGACGGCATGCACGTTCGCGTCCAGCCAGACCGCCGCTCGATGGTTGAGCTCGTCAAGCGAGGCGGGGATGCCCTGGGCCTCGATCTCGGGCAGAAACGTTTGCCGGAGCTGGCGGAACGGCCGCTCGACCTTGCCCTTGCGCTTCGCGTCGCCGGCCTTGCACGGGGTGATCTTGGTGCCGTGATGTGCAGCAAACGCGACCGTCGGCGGATGCAGCACGAACCGGCGCCCCTGCGCCGACCCCAGCGCCCCCATCCGATCCGTGCGGCACGCTGCGGGGACCCCGCCGACGGTCTCGAAGAACCGGACCATGCCCTCAAAGGTGTGCTCACGGTCCTCGCTCGTGGTGAACCACCAGACCCGCTGCCGGGACCAGCACATGATCATCCCGAAACACCGCAACGGCCCGCTCCAGCCCCACCGGCGCGCCCAATCATCGAGATGGCAGAAATCGAACTGGGCCTCCTCGCCCGGGTCGGTGTGAATCGGCACCGACACCCGATCCGCAGCCCGGAACCGAGGCCCCCGGATCCGGCGCAGCTCCCGGGTCACCGTCGAATAGCCCCCCGAGAAGCCCTCAGCCGCCAAACAGCGGAACACGCTGATCCCCAACAAGCGAGGATGATCACCGATCAGCCCCCGCACCCTCTCGGACCAAAAGGCGTTCATCACCTTCGCCTCATCAGGCACCGGCCGCCTCGCCGGCGGCGACCCCTGCTTCAGCCGCTTCGAGATCGTCGCCGGATGCCAACCGGTCTCCGCCGAGATCTCCTCCAACGTCCAACCCTGCTCGCGCAGGTCCTTGATGTTCACGTAGGTCTCCTGGTTCATCATGGAGAGCGACTCCTCCAGCGCAGTCGATGCTTGGTCGCTCGACACGCTGGAGGAGTCACCGCTCCCAAAGGCGGATAGGCAAAGCCAGGCCACACGACCCCGACACCACCGCGCAATTCAGTGAGCGCAGAACGCGACTACCGCTGAGCGCTCACACCTCGGGCGCTCATCAATGCCATCGTCGATGTGATGCGGCCCGAGCCCGGCCACCGCATCTGCGATCCGGCGTGCGGCACCGGCGGGTTCTTCTTGGGCGCGTACCGGTCGATCGTCGAGCGGCACTCGCCGTTGGAGCCCGACCAGGCCGAGCACTTGCGGTCGGGTGCGTTCACGGGTTGGGAGATCGCTGATCTGCCGGCGCGGCTGTGTGCGATGAACATGTTGCTGCACGGCATCGAGAGTCCCGAGTCGGACTCGCCGATCGTGGTGGACGATGCTTTGCGGGACTTGCCGGGCAGGCCGTTCGACATGGTGCTGACCAATCCGCCGTTCGGCCGGTCGTCGTCGGACAGCTATGAGCGGGAGGATTTCTGGGCGACGACCCGCAACAAGCAGCTCAACTTCGTCCAGCACGTCGTGAGCCTGCTGCGCATCGGCGGCGACGCAGCCGTGGTGGTTCCCGACAACGTGCTGTTCGAAGCCGGAGCGGGCGAAACGATCCGCCGACGGCTGCTGGCCGACTGCGAGGTCCACACGCTGCTGCGCCTGCCGACGGGGATCTTCTACGCCCAGGGTGTCAAGGCCAACGTGCTGTTCTTCCGCCGCCGCGAAGGCGCCGCCGAGCCGTGGACCCGCGAGTTGTGGGTGTATGACCTGCGCACCAACAAGCACTTCACGCTCAAACAGAACCCGCCCACCAGGACTGACCTGGACGACTTCGTCTCCTGCTACCGCGCCGACGCCCGCCACAAGCGCACCGAGTCCGAACGGTTCAAGCGCTACGCCTACGACGAGCTGATCGCCCGTGACAAGGTCAGCTTGGACTTGTTCTGGCTGAGAGACGAGAGCCTCGAAGACGCCGACAACCTGCCGCCCCCCGACGTCCTCGCGGCTGAGATCGCCGAAGACCTCGAAGCCGCCCTCGCCGAGATCCAAGCCCTCGCCGACAGCCTGACGCGTACTGCCGAAGCCGAGTGAGTCGCCGCCGGCCGCGAGCCGCGTGGCTTCCGTCGGATGGTCGTGGCCCTGTCGTCGGCAGCGGAAGCCGCGTACCCTCGTCAGGGATTCTTGTAACACCCCTGGTGCACGCTGGAGTTCGTGCACTTGCCGACGAGTCGCTGTGCTGAGCGACGCACAGGTCGACAAGTCGTCCGACCGTCCATCTGCCGAAGGGAGGGGATCGTGAGTGACCGCACCGGCATCGAGTGGACCGAAGCGACATGGAAGCCGATTGGGTCAGAGACATACGTGAGCAGTGCGCCGCGGCAGAGGTCGCGTTCTTCTTCAAGCAGTGGGGCGGCCGCACACCCAAAGCTGGCGGACGTGAGCTGGATGGCGGTCTATACAGCGCACTGCCCGGGCCTCGGAAGTCCTCGGGCCGTGTGCCCGTCAAAATCAACCGAGTGATTCGTTCTGCGGCTCATGGCTCATCTTCGACTCCTGCGCGGGGTCTGTAGATCGGCTGGTTGACGTTGATCCTCTGCCGATGAGCCTGGTACCTGAGGCCTGAGGTCGTACGAGCCGTCCCGAGTCGTGTTCGCGGTGGCTCGGACGACACAATTCCTTCTCGGCATACATATCGCACATATCAAACTGTATGATATGTGCGATATGTCTCCTCAGTTGCTCAGCCGGAGGCCCTTGACGGCATCGGCACGTGATCAGCAGTTTTTTGTCGCTGGTTCGGAACTGGACCGGCTGCGCGGGGCCGTGAAGTTCGGCCTGAACGTCCACGTCGGCGGCGGCCCCGGCTCGGGCAAGACCACGCTGTTGCGCCGTATTGAGCACGAGTGCGGTAGTGCGGCAGTCTTCGTCAGGGCTGAGCCGTCGTCCTCCACGACAACCTTGCTCGATGAGGTTGCGCGCGCAATCAGGCAGCCAGACGACTATCGCCCTTCGAGACGGCCTACAGGCACGGAACTCGATGTGCGATACCTCGAAGACGTGCTCAGCCACGCGATCGACAGCTGGGGCGATGAATCCGAACCACCCGAAGTGGTGCTCGTGGATGGAGCGGTCCGCGAACACCTGCACGTGCTGTTTGGCCGGTACCGCGATGCGCTGTGGGAACTGCCGCTGACGTGGATTGTCGCTAGCAGGCTCGCGAGCCCGCCGCGGCCTGCCGATGCGTTCTTTGATCGATCCATCCAACTTGATCCGTGGCCTATTCGCCGCATCCAGCGCCTCATCGAGACGCGGATGCCCGACTGGTCTGTCGGATGGTGCGCGGATGTGGCGGCGACTCTGGGGCCGGCCACTCCGACGCAAGCGCTCTTGGACTTGCAATCGCTCGCTCTCGGTGGAGACCAGACCGCGCTGATTGCTGCTTTGGCAGATGATCGATCACAAGTCGCTGAGTTGCCTGTTCGGCTGCGCAAATTCTATGCGGCACTCTGTCAAGCAGGGCCGACTCATGCTGGTGATGAGTGGCTGCTCGAAACAGCGGGCGTCACCAGGTCGAGAGTCGTGCACTGGCTCAAGGAACTCGAGGCGCTCGGGCTTGTGGAGGCCGAAAGGGACGGCCGTCGGGTGAACTACACGGCGCGTCGTTACTCCTACTTGTCGAAGCTGCTCGGAAATCAGGCTGCCAGCCGAGCCGCTTCCGACCAAGATGCAGTTCGCAGTGTGGTCGAGGCATCCCGAGCAGTTGCTGAGGCCGAGCCGTTCTGAAGGGCCCCAGGAACATGACTCTGTCGTTGGAAGCACTCGCCGACGCGTACGCATTCGAGAGCAGTCCGAGGCGCGCGGACCTCGGCGTGCTGCACGTTCCGTTCGACGAGCTGACTGGCAGCAACAGGACCGAGGCTCGACTGGATGCGTCAGCTCGACGACATGAGCCCATCGCCTTGATCGGCGCAAGCGGTTGCGGCAAGTCGAGCGTTATCGCCCATGTGCTCGGGCCGACCGCGGAGGGTGTCGTGCCGGTGTACGTCCCGCTGGTCGCCGCACCATCCCAGACCGTTGACACTCCAGAGCATCTGGCAGATCATCTGCTGGCGACTCTCGTCCGACTTGCTGGCTCGACTGGCGAGCAAGTCGAGCGGGACTTGGCGGATACGACAACCGTCACGACCCGGGTGCGCCGTGGTCGTGCCGGTTACGCAGGCCGGTGGATTGGTGCGGATGTCGCTGCCGAGGTACTGCACCAGGCGCAGACTGAGAGGAACGCCACGCTCGCTGACAAGACCGATGCTCTGGCTCAGATACTCGACACGGTTGCTGACGGGCACCTTGTGCCGGTGATCGTGTTCGACGACACCGACCGATGGCTCAGTTACGAAAGCGTTGAGTTGGTTGCAAAGTTCTTCGCAGAGGGTGTCCGGTGGCTCTTGGAACTTCCCGCCGCGCTTGTCGTGGCGGTGCACCCTCGCTACTTCGCGACCACGTCACCGGCTGAGTTGCTGGGCTACCTAGACACGCGCATCGACATCCCCAGCTTGGAATCGGCAAGTGCCGTCGACGCGATCTTGCGCAGGCGAATCGAGACGATCGTCGGTGCATCCGGCACGAGTCTGACTGAAGTTCTCGCCTCAGGCGCATCGGACGCGGTGCTCGCGGTGTACCGAGAGTCCGGTTCACTCCGGCGGGCACTTCAGGTGTGCCACACCGCACTGCACGATGCCCTGAGCGATGGTGCGCAAGTGATCAGCGCCCGCCACGTCGTCGCAGCGGCAAGTGCCGGATGACACATGCGTGGGCAAGCTGGATGGGCTCGGCTCAGGCAGCGTGGTCAACGCCGACGTATTGCAATCACGGCCGCGGCGTCTCTTGACAGCACGACGACGGTTCGCCGGCCGCTTGGTTCGCCCAGATCGCCCCAGTAGATCTCGCTGCGGGCTACCACGGGGGCGCTGTCTCGGCCGCCAGCCGCGTCGCTGCCTCGACGAGAGTTCGATCTTGGGGCTCACGGCGATACGCAGCGACCAATTCGGTATCCGCGGCGGGCTGGTACGTTGACCGGCCGTATGCCTGATGACACCGATGCACTTGCCTCAATGCACGAACGGTTCACCCGGCCTGACTGGGTGCGGCGCATCAACTACATGGGCGACTCGATCGGAGGGCGTCCGCAGGACTTGGTGCCCATCGAAGCCGGCGAGCTGCTGAAGCTGGCCACGGCCTCGCTCGGCGGCATGCCGGCCGGCGACCTGAACGATCCCGGATGGCAGCCTCGCTTTGAGTCGCTGGTCGCCGCAGTCAACAACGCACCGTTTCATGTCCTCGGCCGGCTGATGACCAAGCAGGAGCTGCTGCGCTCGCTGCGCACCCGGCTGCTCCTCACGGCCGCGATCGACGCTGCGCCCGAGATCACCGCCGAACCCGTACGCGCGCCGGTGATGATCGCAGGCCCCGCCCGTTCGGGCACGTCGATCCTGTTCGAGCTGCTCGCCCTGCATCCAGACCTGCGTGCCCCGATCGCTGCCGAGGCGCTGCACCCGGTGTCGCTGCCCGAAGCCGGCCTCGCCGATGCGCGCTCGATGGGGGAGTGCGAGCAGGACTTCTGGGCCGACATCCAGCCCGAGCTGCTGGCGATGCATGAATTCCGAGCCGACCTGCCGGTCGAGTGCATTACCCTCACCACCGGCAGCTTTGCGGGCTTCCACTGGAATCTGTTCGGTCCGATGGAGGGATGGATTGCCGACCCTGCGGTGAACTACGACTACGAGCGGCAGATCCTCCAAGCCCTCCAGCACGGTCGGGGTCCCACCCGGTGGGCACTCAAGACGCCCGGCCACCTGTTCACGATGCCGCAGCTGTTCGACGCCTTCGACGATGCCTGGGTGGTGCAGACCCACCGCGATCCCGCTCGCGTCATGTCCTCGGTCGCGAGCATCACCTCCATCGTTCAGTGGACGCGCACCGACGAGGTCGACGTGGCGGGGAACACCGAGTTCGTGCATGCGGCGTTCGCCGCCGCTCTCAACGACTCGGCCGACCTGCGCACATCTGGCGCTGTTCCGGCCGATCGCCTCGTGGACGTTCACTACACCGAGCTCGTCAGCGACCCGACGGCGGCATTGGGCAACGCACTGGAGCAGATGGGTCTGCCCTTCAGCGACAGTTATGCCGCCGCCGTGCTCGATTACCTGGCGCACAAGCCGAAGGGAAAGTACGGCGTTCATCGCTACCAGCCTGAGGACTGGGGCGCTACGGCTGAGGGCCTGCGCGCCGCAACGGCCCACTACATCGAGTACTTCGGCGTCGCGCAAGAAGGCTGAGCCAGCCTCGAAGGCCCCCGCGAGTCGCCCAGATCGCCGGCGAGGCCTCAGCCGGCGAAGGTGTTCACGAGAGGTTGGCAGCGGTCGAGGAAGCGGGCCAAGCCGATCTTCATGCCGGCTGGCTCACTCGGCGCGCTGGGTGCCGACCTTCAGCTCCCGGAAGGGGCTGGTGGTGTCGATGCCGGGCTCCTTGGGCAGGCCCAGCACACGCTCGCCGACGATGTTGCGCATCACCTCGTCTGAGCCGCCGGCGATGCGCATCGCCGGGAAGCCCAGCACGTACCCGGCCCACGAGAACGTGCCCCATTCGCCGGAGTCGACCACCAGCTTGGGGCCGATGGTGTCGGCCACGAACTCGCATGTGGCGTTCATCTGGCGGATCAACCCCATCTTCGACAGCGACATCTCGGGACCGGGGGTCTTGCCGGCGCGCAGCGCATCCATCGTGCGCTGGTTCGACCAGCCCAGCACCTTGCCGTGGGTGTAGATCTCGGCGAGCTTCTGGCGACTGAGCGCATCGCCGCTCAGGCCGTAGTGGGCGGCCATCGCGGACAGCTTGGTGAAGCTGCCTCCGCCGGTGCCGCCGCCCGAGCCGCCGCCGATCGCGGCCCGCTCGTTCATCAGCGTGGTCAGCGCCACGCCCCAGCCTTGGTTCACCTCGCCGAGGCGGTGCGAGTCGGGCACGCGCACGTCGGTGAAGTACACCTCGTTGAAGTTGGCCCCGCCGGTCATCTGCCGCAGCGGGCGCACCTCCACGCCGGGGGCCTTCATGTCCACGAGAAAGCCGGTCAGGCCCTGGTGCTTGGGCAGGTCGAAATCGGAGCGGGCGATCACCTCGCCGATATCGGAATAGTGCGCGCCCGAAGTCCAGACCTTCTGGCCGTTGAGGATCCACTCCTCGCCGTCGCGCTCGGCCCGCATCTGCAGGCTCGCCAGGTCTGAGCCGGCACCCGGTTCGGAGAACAGCTGGCAGCCCACGATGTCGGCCCGGTACATCTGGGGCAGCACATCGGCAGACACGTCGGGCTGGGCGTGGGCGAGGATGGTGGGGGCCACCATCCCCAGGCCGATGCCGAAGAAGCCGCCGTCAGGCGTGTCGAACTGGCTCTCGAGCTGGCCCCAGACTCGCTCGAACTTGCGGGGCATGCCGCCGCCGCCCAATTCGGCCGGACCGCTGATCCAGCCGAAGCCGGCGTCGTACTTGGCGGCCCGCCACTCCTTCGACGCCTCCAGCTCGGCGCGCTCGCGCTCGCGGTCGATCTCCTCGAAGAGCGCTGCATTGTCGGGACCCTCGCCCCAGACGAACTCGCGCCGCTCGGCTTTGCGCTTGGCATTGGCCTCCAAGAATTCCAGTGCCTCAGCAGCGAACTGCTCCTCGGTGATCTCAGCGGTGTCGGCAGCGGCCATGTCGGGCTCCTGTGTCATGCAAGGAAGGCGGAATATCCGGGATACGAGCAGCCCCAAGCTAGCGACTTATGTGTCTGCGAGACCGTGTTGGGGACATACCGATCCGCGGTCGAACCCATTGTTTCCCGCTCTTGTTCGCTTCGCTCACGGGCCGCTCGGGCCACGGCTTCCCGCTCTTGTTCGCTTCGCTCACGGGCCGCTCGGGCCACGGCTTCCCGCTCTTGTTCGCTTCGCTCACGGGCCGCTCGGGCCACGGGCTCAGCCTCTAGGCTCATCGGCCATGGGTCAGCCCGTTCGAGTAGCAGAGCGACCGTCGTCGGTCCGTGTGGGCACGGTGCAGTTCGAGACCAACCGCCCGCTGACCGGGGCGGGCCACCGCTACTACAACATCGCCGAAGATGCCGCCAGCGCCGAAGACCCGGCCGACCTGCTGGCGTGGCGTCTGTTCCAGCGTGGCGGCGTCGACCACGTGCACGTGTACGGCAACGTGGCCACCATCGACCTCTCCCGGGGCCACACCTCCGACGGCATCGCCGAACTCATCGAAGAGCTGTTCGCCCACTACCGCTAGCTACTGTGGCGCGTATGACCGAAGACGAGTTCCGTTCCGAGCTGGCAGCGCAGGGCTATGGCGAACCGCGCGACGCCGAGTTCGAGCCTCACGCCAATGGCGAGCTTCACAGCCACGAGTTCTCCGCCATGGCGATGGTGACCAGGGGCGAGTTCCGGCTTGGGCTGGAGGACGAGACCCGGGTCATGGGAGTGGGCGACTGGTGCGTGGTGTCCGCCGGCACGCTGCATAGCGAGAAATCGGGTCCAGTCGGCGCGACCCTGCTGGTCGGCACGAAATAGCTCGACGCAGCTCGATTCTGCCAACGCGTCGCTGCGGCGGCAGGCGACGAGCACGGGCACCGACAACGGCGGTAAACAATCGTTTTTGGAGACGATTGTTCGTCTAGTCTGTCGCGATGGCAGTACAGCTGCGTCGTACCGTCGGCGCATTGGACACAGCCGGCTCTCGTGGGGTCGGCGCATTGGACATAGCGCATGCAGCGGACATCGGGCACAGCAAACGGCTGCTGCCCGTCGCTGACGAATTGACACCGCTGCTGACCCAGCCGGGGCTTGTCCCCGGGACGGTGCTGGCTGCCCACGGCTCAGGAGCGCTGACTCTGGCAACGGCCTTTGCGGCGGAGGTCTCGCGTACGGGCGGATGGGTGGCTGCGGTGGGGTTGGGGCGCATGGGTGTCTCGGCGGTGGCGGAACGGGGGGCATCGCTGGACCGGTGGGCCTTCGTGGACGAACCCGGCAGCGACGCAGCTGAAGTGCTGAATGCCCTGATCGGCAATGTCGACGTGATCCTGCTGGCTGGGAGCGTGCGGCTGGCGGCTGCCCACAGCCGACGCCTGCGCACCCGATTGCGGGAGCGCGGAACCGTGGTGATCGAGGTCGGCGCATCGGGCACAGCCGGCGCTCGTGACCTCGGCGCATCGAACACAGCCGGCGCATTCAGTCCAGACGTGACCATGACGGTGGAACGTGCTGCGTGGACCGGTCTCGGTCTCGGGCACGGCAGGCTGCGGGAACGCCGAGCCGAGGTGGTTGCTGCGGGCCGCGGTGCAGCGTCGCTGCCGCGACGAGCCGTCCTGTGGCTGCCCGATGCCAACGGGCACATCACCGCCGTCCGCGGTGCGATCAGCACCGTTTCCTGGCCTGCTCAGGCCGCATCTGCCCAGGACGGCATCTCGATAGCCGACACCTCGGGAAGCGGTGACGATGCCGTCGTCTCCCTGCAGCGCCGTGCGGGATAGCCACGACAGCCGGGCCGGCCTGGCCAGCCACGACGAACCTGCCGGTATCCCGCCGCGGATGCTGGCAGCGGAGGTCGGGAACTGGTCTGCTGTGGCAGCAGGGTTCGACCCGGCCACACCAGCGGCGGTGGTCTCCGCCGGGCGCATCACCGCCGTCACGCCTGCGGCTGCTGCTGCGGGGATACGCCCAGGAATGCGTCGCCGCCAGGCTCAGACGGAATGTCCCGTCTTGGAGCTGGCCGAACACGACCCCGATCTCGACGCGCGCTGTTTCGCCCCCGTGGTTGCTGCGCTGGAAGACCTGACGCCGAGAGTCGAAGTGCTGGCACCCGGTTGCTGCGTTGTCGCCACACGAGGCCCCTCGCGCTACTACGGCGGAGACGAGGCGCTGGCGGAACTGGTGCATCGCACCGTCACTGAAGTGTTGGCCAGCGAACTAGGCACAGCCGGCGCTCGTGGTGTCGGCGCATCGAACACAGCCGGCACGTACGACCCAGCATCATCTGTCAGCGTCGGCATCGCCGACGGCTTGTTTGCCGCTGGCCTTGCTGGGAGGGCGGCGTCGGCCCGAACCCCGTCAATGCCGGTGCTGGTGGTGGCCCCCGGCAGCAGCGCTGCGTTCCTGGGCGGGCTGGGTCTGAGGACGCTGGCTGAGGAATGCTCCCTGCTGACGGGCTGTGCAGCCGATGGGACGACGGATGACCTGATCAGCATGCTGTGGCAGCTGGGCTTGCGCACTCTGGGCGACCTTGCGGCACTGTCGGTGGGAGACCTCGTCGGCAGGTTCGGCACGCAAGGGGAGTGGATGCACGCACTGGCCAGCGGGCGCGACCCTCGCCTGAGCCAGCCTGCCACCGCTCATCCTGATCTCAGCGCTGAAACCGAGATCGACCCGCCCGCGGATCGGCTCGACACGGTGGCCTTTGCCGCGAAGTCTCTGGCAGATCAGCTCGACGCCCAGTTGGCCCGGGAGGGCCAAGCACTGGTGTGCGTGGAGATCAGCGCCGAAACCGAGCACGGTGAGACCACCAGCGGGCGGTGGCGCCACGGATTCCGCTTCAGCCCGCCCGATCTGGTCGACCGTGTGCGCTGGCAGCTCGACGGCTGGCGCAGTGCCAAGGGCCGCAACAGCCCCACCGGCGGCATCTCGTTCATCCGGCTGCGGGCGGTCGAGACGCTTCCCGATGAAGGGCGCCAGCTCGGTTTCTGGGGCGGCCAGTCCGAGGCGGACGAGCGGGCCGAGCGAGCGCTGCAGCGAGTTCAGACCTTGGTCGGCTTCGACGGGGTCACCGTTGGTCGCCTGGGCACTGGCCGCCGCTTTGCCGATCTCGAGCAGCGCCTCCCGTTCGGCACAGCCGGTCCTCGTGGGGTCGGCGCATCGAGCACAGCCGGTCCTCGTGGGGTCGGCGCATCGAGCACAGCCGGTCCTCGTGGGGCCGGCGCATCGGATACACCCCCGTGGCCAGGACGGCTGGGCGCGCCGGCCCCTGCGGAGGTGCTGGCCGAGCCCGAGCCGCTCATGGTGCTCGATGCGAACGGCGACCCGGTGGGCGTGAGCGGCAGGGCACAGCCCAGCGCGCCTCCGGCCATGCTGCGCCGGGCCGATGGGCGCACCAGTCGCATTGCCGCGTGGGCAGGGCCATGGCCGCTGGACGAACGCTGGTGGAGCACACAGCCGCGCCGTCAGGCACGGTTCCAGCTGGTGCTCGACGACGGCACCGCCCATCTCTGTGCCGTCGAGGGCGGTCGCTGGCAGCGCGAAGCCACCTACGACTGAGCAGCAGGGAGCGGGGCGCGCCAGGGCCAACCCCCTCAGTTGCCGTTGGTGGACCAGTGCCAAGGCTCGCTCGGCAGGTTGAACAGGCGATAGCTCGCAGCGTTGGCCGCCAGCCACCTGAATGCCGTCGAGTTGCGGCTGTTGACCGACCGGCCATTGTGGACGAAGTCGATAGCGAGACCGCGCTCGTGCATGGAACGCCCGGGCCGGGCCGTGGGCGGCCGGCACTGGTACGAGGGCTTTTGCCAGATCGCCCATTCGCTCGTCCCGCAGTGCGCCCGCCGAAGCGCGATCTGCGACGCCGCGCTGCGGTAGCCGCCGCCGGACAGCCTGATGCCGTCACGGGCGGCGTGCGCCAGCAGGTTCGTCACGTTGTCGGCAATCGACTCGTGCACTTGGATTCCGCCGACCCAGGTGAGTTCGCTGCGGTCGAAGTCGTTGCTGATCGGCTGTCCTGCAGTGCCTTCCCGCCGCCGTTTGGCTTCCTGTTCTGCCTGCCACTTGCGGCATCGTTCTTCATCGCTGCGGCGCTTGAGCTCGGTGCTGATTCGTTGCTGCTGGCTGATGGCGCCGGCGATCTGGCTGGTCGTCTCGGCGACATCCGCAGCAGCGTCGGCATCCCACTCCTCCAGCACCGTTTGCTCGAACAGCAGCTTGTCGAGTCGATTCTCCAGTTCTTCGAGTACGACCGCTTCCTGTTCCACGGCGTCGAGGAGGTCTTCAAGCGCCCGTGCAGACTCCTCGCGGCGGATGTCGCGCAGCTCTTCGGCTCGCTGGAATTCGCGCACTGCGAGCTCAGCGTCCACCCCCAAGGCTCGCAGCTGGTCGCCGGTGACGGTGAGGTCGCCCAGCGCGGCGCCAATCAGCACTCGGATGCGGGCAGCGTCGTAGATGTCCCCGGTGCGTACCAAGCCATAGGAACCTTCCACTGAGGCGTCGTGGCCGACATATGTCTGCACGATGAGTTCCACCACCCGTTCGCCCAGTTCGGCGTGCTGAGCATCGAGCGCCAGGACACGCTGGATTCCGGCTTCGACGGAGGCTTCGGCCGCGGCGAGTTCGAGTTCGGCCTGGTCGAGATCGGCTCGTTGTTGGTTGACGAGCAGCTTGAGCTGATCGGAGGTTTCCAGCACCTCGTTGACATCGGCGGTGGCGAGGTCGACTTGGTCAACCTTGGCGAGCACGGCAGCCTGTGCTTCCTCGCGGGCGCGCTTTTCCTCGTCGAGTTCCGCCTCGAGTGCCGTCTGTTCCTGCTCCAGCTGCTGTCGACGCTCTCGCAACTCGGCGTCGGTTGCGCCGGTTTGTGTGGCGCTGGTGCGCGCCACCCGTCCGCATAGACGCGACATTTCTGCATCGGATGGCTGCGATTGGGCACCCCCGGCTGCGAGCGGCATGACGCTGATGACGAGGGCGAACGCGATCGCAGCAGCTGCACGGCGCACGACGCTGCGACGCCCAGTGGCAGGGCGTGCCGCGCTGGGGCGTGCCGTGGTGGGACGCGATTGCCGCTGTGAACCTTCTCGCTGTCGCACCTGTCGTTTCCCGCTCTTGTTCCCTGTGCATCACGTATGTGCCCAAGGTACCGATGGGTTCTCGGCTGTGGGTGTCGCCCGCAGAGACTCTCAGTCGGCTCTCAGCTTGATTGCGCCTGGGCGATGCCGCTGGCCGGATAGTCCGAGGGCGGAACGGGCTGCGTGCCGCTACTCGTCGACCACCCGGTTGCGGAGGACGCCGATGCCCCGAACTTCGAATTCGATCTCGTCGCCCGCAACCAGCCAGCGCGGCGGGTCGTGCGAACCGCCAGTGCCCTCGGGCGATCCGGTGGCGATGACGTCACCAGGATCGAGCGGCATCACCCTTGACAGGTACGAGACGATCTCGGCAACCGAGAAGATCATCTCGCTGGCGCCGGCCCGCTGGCGTTCCTCGCCGTTCACCCGGCAGATCACTTCCAGCTCTGCGGGGTCGGCGATCTCGTCGGCGGTCGTGATCCACGGACCCATCGAACCGGAGCGGTAGAAGTTCTTGCCGGCGGCCACGCTGTGGCGCTGCCAGTCGCGCACCGAGCCGTCGTTGAGCACCGAGTAGCCGCCGACGCAGTCGAGGGCGTCGGCCACCTCGATGTGACGCCCGGCCCTGCCGATCATCACCGCGAGCTCCACCTCGTAGTCGAACTGGATCGACACCGACGGCCGCACGAGATCCTCGCCGTGGGCCACCAGCGTGCCGGGCGGCTTGTTGAAGTACACAGGCTGCGCGGGGGCCTGCACGTTGCCGCCCAGCGGGTACTTCTTGTGGTAGTTGGCCCCTGCGCACAGCATGCGGGCACCAGGATCGACCGGCACGGCAAACGCGACCTCGTCCCACGTCACCGAGACAGGCACCCCCTCGAGGGTCGCCGGATCATCCAGGGCAGCGGCGACGGCGTGGCCGATGCTGGCGATCGGACCGCCGCCTGCATCGAGACCGTCGAGCTGCGCCACGCCGTCGTCAGATGCCACGCCGACGTGAGTCGAACCGTCGCCGGCACGGGTGTAGCGCAGCAGTTTCACGGCGCGTCACGGTACTGGTTGCGCGCCCGTGGGCTGGGGCGGGCCAACGCCCTCGCAGGGCGCCGGAGACTCACTCGCTCGCCGTTCGGCGCAAGGGCTCGCCGCCGGCGGCGCGAATCGTGCCCTCGAACCTGTCGAGGTCGGTGCCGCTCACATGGCCTGTCCAAGGCTCGCCGACACCGCTGTCGTCGAGAGGCGCCTCCACGCATACCTCCACCCGGGGACTGTCGGTGCGCAGCACCAGCGTGGCATCGCTGCCCGAGCTCCAGCGGGCGACGACCGCCGCTCGGCGGAAGCTGATGTCGGCCAGCACGAGACCGCCGTCGGTGGCCGCCAGCAGGCGTTGCACGTTGAACAGGAGCTGGTGAGCGACCACTGCGGCCACGATCACCAGCCAGCCGATGCCCCACGCAATCGCCAAGCCGGCCCCGATCGCGAATGCGGCGACTCGCGCGATCATGATGCGCCGGTGTGCTCGGGCAGTCTCGGCGTCGGTGACGACCACGGCACTGCGCACGCTGACACCCAGTTCGCCGAGCAGCTCCACCGCCCTTTCGAGGGCTCGGTCGGCCGGATTCACGGCGCGCCGATCACGGCAGGTCGACCAGCGAGATGAAGCCGCCGGCGTCGGCGATCTGCTGGGCCACGGCGAGCAGGAGATGCTCGCCTCCGTGCGCGGCGTGCAGCTGCACCCCCAGCGGCAGTCCGTCGGCGTCGAGCGCTGTCGGCAGCGAGATGGCCGGCTGCCCAGTGATGTTGGCCTGGTTCACGAAGGTCGCCAGCTCGGCGATCCGTCTGGCGCCGTCGGTCGGATCAGACAGGTAGCCGAGAGGCGGTGTCACGTCGGCGAGCACAGGCGTCATCAGCAGGTCGAAGCCGCGCCGGCGTCCGGCGTCCGGCGTTGGCGTGGAGGCAGCGGCTGCCCCCGAGGCGGTGGCGCCGATGTCGCGAACCGAGTTCCAGAACGTCATGACGCGCCTGCGCCAGCGGGCGAGCTCTTCGAGCGCCTGCACGTATGCGGAGGCAGGCAGCGATGTGCCCAGCTCCGCCGACCACCAGTTGGCCGGCTCGACGTCGTCGGGCGTCATCGGGCGTCCCAGCCGTTGCGCCCAACCTGCGAGCTCGGTTGCCATGCCGACCGTGCGCACCACAATCGTGTGGTCGGCGGGTTCGGGGCTGAACCAGCCGTCGGGCGCCGTGTCCGGCTCGATGCGGTGACCGAGCCGGGCGAGCAGGTCGGCAGCCTGCTCGACAGCCCGTCGCACCGGCGGGCTCGCACGCCCGCGGTTGCCCGTCGACACCGCGATGCGCAGCGATGGCGGCGGGACGGCCAGTGCGTCGGCAAACGACTCGCCCGGGCCGAGCGGGGGAGCGATATAGGGATCGCCCGGCGCGGGTCGGCTGATGATGTCGAGACACCGTGCGGCGTCGCGCACCGTCCGGGTGAGCATGCCGTCCACCGCAAAGCCGCCGCGGTGCTCGCCGAGGCGCGGCGCGGTCGAGACCCGGCCGCGGGTCGGCTTCAGCCCCACCAGGCCGCACGCAGCCGCCGGAACCCGGATCGAGCCACCCCCGTCGTTGCCGTGCGCGACCGGCACGATGCCTGCAGCCACGGCGGCCGCCGAGCCTCCGCTGGAGCCACCGGGCGAGCGGTCGAGCGACCACGGGTTGGCCGTGGCGCCGTACGTATCGGGCTCGGTGGTGATGGTGGTGCCGAACTCGGGTGTGTTCGTGCGTCCCACCGAGATCAGCCCGGCGCCGCTCAGCAGGCCGTAGAGATGGCTGTCGAGCGTGCCTTGCCAGCCCAGCTCGGCCAGGAAACGGGCACCGGCGTGGTGGAACTCGCCGGCCTGCTCGCAGCCGAGGTCCTTAATCGCCATGGGCACGCCGTCGAACGGCACCCCGACGCCAGACAGGTCGTCGAGCGCATCGCCGCCGGCCCGTCGCCGCGACCAGCGCCGCGCCGATGCTGCGGCCTCTGCCAGCGCCCGCTCCGGGCGAGGGTGGATCACCGCGTTCAACGCCGGATTCAGCCGCTCCATGCGGTCGAGCGCAGCCTGCATCGCCTCGGCGGGGTCTGCCTCGCCCGCGGCAAATGCCTGCGCCAGAGCCGTGGCATCGGCGAAGCGGCCGTCAGCAGACACAGCTCAGCCTGTCCGACGCCCCGGCGGCCGGGGAGTCAGTCGCTGCCGGCCCACAGGCTCGGCATGCGGCCCGCCCACGGCGCCGCTCGCTCGAGCTGGGCCGCCAGCGAGAGCAGCATCTCCTCGCTGGCATGCGCACCCACGAACTGCACGCCCACGGGCAGATCCTCTGAGAACGTACGCGGATTGGCGCGCCTTCTCGTCGAGTCGCCTGTTGTCTCCCGTTCGTGTTCCCCGTGCATCATGTGATTGGGCTCACGGGCCGCTTGGGCCCCGGCTTCGCCCTGTGCTGCCCGCTCTTGTTCCCCATCTCCATTCGATATGGGCTCACGGGCCGCTCGGGTCCGGGGCTCAGCCTCTGGCGCCCAATGCAGGGGCACCGACATCGCCGGCTGGCCGGTCACGTTGAACTGCGGCGTGAACTGCAGCAGGTCGTTCAGCCGGCCGCGGCCGGTTTCGGGATTGCGCAACTCGCCGAGACGAGGCGGCGGCTCGGCCATGATCGGTGACACCAGCACGTCGTGGTCAGCCCACCATGCGGCGAGCCGCCGCGTCCAGGCATGGCACCACTCCAGCGCCGAGACGTACTGCGTCCCGCTGACCTCGCGCCCGATGTTCAGGAGTGCCCACGTGTCTCCCTCCACATCGGCACGGCTCATGTTGCGGCCCAAGGCCTCCTCGAGACCAGCAAGCATGACGACGTTCTGCGCAGCAACGATCGTGCGGAAGTGCTCGAAGAACTCTGCGTGGAACATCTCGCCCGGTGCCGAGTAGCTGACGTGGTGTCCGAGGCTCTCCAGCAGCTCCCCGGCGTTGGTGACGGCCTGGCTGCATTGCGCGTCCACCGGGCCCCAATCGGAATGCGGGCACAGTCCGATCCGGAGCGTCTGAGGTTCGCGCGCCGCCGCGGACTCGAACGTGCCCGACGGCGGCGGCGCCCAGTAGGGGTCGCCGGGCCACGGCCGGCTGATGCCGTCGAGCACTCGGGCACTGTCGCGCACGCTGCGGCTGACGACACCGTCGACGCTCCAGCCGGCCCAGCCGTCTCCGGAATCGGGACCCAGCGACACCCGGCCCCGGTTCGGCTTCAGCCCGAACAGCCCGCAGTTTGCGGCGGGAACACGGATCGAGCCGCCCCCGTCGTTGGCGTGGGCGATGGGCACGATGCCCGCGGCCACCGCTGCGGCTGAGCCGCCGCTGGACCCGCCGGTCGAGTGGCCGGTGTTCCAGGGGTTGGCTGTCGGTCCGTACGCCAACGGCTCGGTCGTGATGGTGAGGCCGAATTCAGGCGTGTTCGTGCGGCCGAAGTTCACCAGTCCCAGCTCAGCGAACATCGTGGCCAGGTGAGCGGTGCTCGGTGCCGCGTACCCGGCCTCTTTGAGCGCAGCGTTGCCGGCGTGGTACGGCTGTCCTTGCGTGGTGCAGGTGAGATCCTTGGTGAGGAACGGGACGCCTGCCAGCGAACCGCCTGTCTCGCCGGCGCTGCGTGCGGTGTCGAGCCGTTCGGCCGCACGGCGGGCGCTGTCGTCGAGCCGTCCGATGATGGCGTTGATCTCCGGGTTCACCCGGTCTGCCCGGGAGATGGCCGCGTCGAGCAGTTCGACCGCCGACGCTTCGCCTGAAGCGAACATCTCGGCGGTGGCCACGCCGTCAGGCAGGTTTCCGGCGGGTGATGTCTCAACCATGGCCGCAACGTAGTTCGGTTGCCGGCCGGGTGAGAGTTCGGGCTCAGGGGCTGAGGCCAGAGGCGAAACCGTTGGCGAGAACTTGCGTTCTCAAAAACTGTTGTTCTGTGAACCGTCGTTCGTTAGTGTCGTGCCGTGGGTTTCACGAATCCGGGAATTCCCTGGAGCGAGCTGGAGCGACGGTTGTCCGACCGGCCGCCGTTTCCGGGCTATGGCCAGAGCCTCGCTGCCGACGGCGGGCGGGTCGAGCCAGTCGCCCGACCGCGGCCGGCGGGGCTCACGGTGCCGTACGCGGAGCTGCACGCCCATTCCAACTTCAGCTTCCTGGACGGGGCGTCGAGCCCGGGCGAGCTGGTGCAAGAGGCAGTGCGGCTGGGGCTCGAAGCGATGGCGCTGACCGATCACAACGGGTTCTACGGGGTGGTCCGCTTCGCGGAGGCTGCCGCCGAAGCCGGGCTGCCGACGGTCTTCGGCACTGAGCTGACGCTCGACGCGTATGGCGCCGACGGGCTGACGCTCGACGCGTATGGCGCCGGCAGCTCGGCGCCTTCCAAGCGCGGGCGAATGCCGCGGGCACGCCCTGAGCGCACCGGATGTGCCGACCCTGTGGGCTCTCACGTGGTGGTGCTGGCGCGTTCGCCGGCGGGGTACGCCGCGCTGGGCGAGCTGATCTCGGCAGCGCAGATGGCGGGCTGCAAGCACGCTCCGCGCTTGAGCACCGGCGAGTTCCTCGCAGCCGCAGCGGCACACCGCGACGAGTGGGCGATCCTCACCGGGCACCGCAAGGGCGCCGTCCCCGCAGCGCTCATGGCCGAAGGACCCGGCGGCGGGCCACGCGCTGCATCCGCTCAGCTCGACCGTCTCATCTCCGCAGCCGGGCGTCACAACGTCTTCGTCGAGCTGTGGGACCACGGCCACCCGCTCGACAGCGACCGCAACGACGCGCTGGCCGAACTGGCTGTGCGAGCCGGCGTCGAGCCGATCTGCACCAACGGCGTCCACTACGCCACCCCCGCCGGGCGGCGGCTGGCTGCCGCCCTGGCTGCTGTGCGAGCCCGGCGCAGCCTCGACGAGCTGGACGGCTGGCTGCCGCCGGCAGCGACAGCGCACGTGCGATCCGGTGCCGAGCAGGCCCGCCGGTTCGCTCGCTGGCCGGGTGTGGTGAGTGCTGCCGCGCAGCTCGGTCGCGACTGCGCATTCGATCTGTCGCTGGTTGCGCCCAACCTGCCGCCGTACCGCTGTCCCGACGGTCACGACGAGATGTCGTACCTGCGGCACCTCGTGGCTCAGCGGGCACAGCGGCGGTACGGCACCCCTGAGAGCGAGCGGGTGCCGGGGGCGTGGGCGCAGCTCAATCACGAGCTCGACCTCATCGAGCAGCTCGGCTTCGCCGGCTATTTCCTGGTGGTGTACGACATCGTGTCGTTCTGCCGCAGCCGCGACATCTACTGCCAGGGCCGCGGCTCGGCCGCGAACTCGGCGGTCTGCTACGCGCTCGGCATCACCAATGTCGACTCGGTCGATCTGGGGCTGCTGTTCGAGCGCTTCCTGTCGCCCGAGCGCGACGGGCCGCCCGATATCGACATCGACATCGAGAGCGGTCGCCGTGAGGAAGCCATCCAGTACGTGTACGAGCGCTACGGCCGTGCTCACACAGCGCAGGTGGCGAACGTCATCACCTACCGGGCGCGCTCGTCGGTGCGTGACATGGCCCGGGCCCTGGGCTGGGAGCCCGGCCAAGCCGATGCCTGGTCGAAGTCACTGGACAGGCACAGCCCCGGTGAGGCCGGCATTCCCGCCGACGTGGCAGAACTGGCCGCTGCGCTCGAAGGGGCGCCGCGCCACCTCGGCATCCACTCGGGCGGCATGGTCATCTGCGACCGGCCGGTGACCCATGTCTGCCCCACCGAATGGGCCACCAAGGCAGACCGCTCGGTGCTGCAGTGGGACAAGGACGACTGCGCAGCAGTCGGGCTGGTGAAGTTCGACCTGCTCGGGCTGGGAATGCTGTCGGCCCTGCACCACGCCGTCGACCTGATCGCTGACGCGCATCACACGAACATCGACATCGGCATGCTGCCCCAGGAAGACGAGGTCTACGACATGCTCTGCCGCGCCGACAGCATCGGCGTCTTCCAGGTGGAGTCACGCGCCCAGATGGCCACCCTGCCGCGGCTGCGCCCTCGCTGCTTCTACGACTTGGTGGTGGAGGTCGCGCTCATCCGCCCCGGGCCCATCCAGGGCGGCTCGGTGCATCCCTACATCCGGCGGCGCAACGGCACCGAGCCGGTCACCTACCTGCACCCCCTGCTGGAGAACTCGCTCGCCAAGACGCTGGGCATTCCGCTGTTCCAGGAGCAGCTCATGCAGATAGCCATCGACGTCGCCGGGTTCACACCCGCCGAAGCCGACGAGCTGCGCCAGGCCATGGGCTCCAAGCGGTCCCGCGAGCGGATGGGCCGCTTGCGCGAGCGCCTGTTCAGCGGCATGGCCTGCAGGGGGCTGGTCGGCGATGTGGCCGAGCGGGTCTGGGAGAAGATGGTCGCCTTCGCCGATTACGGCTTCCCCGAGAGCCACTCGGTGTCGTTCGCTCACCTGGTGTATGCCTCGTCGTGGATCAAGCTGCACTACCCGGCAGCGTTCTGCGCAGCGCTGCTGAACGCGCAGCCGATGGGGTTCTACTCGCCGCACTCGCTGTGCCAGGACGCTCGCCGTCACGGGGTGGTGGTGCATTCGCCCTGCATCAACCTGTCCTCCGAGACAGCCACGCTGGAGTTGTGCGATGCCTCCACCGGCGGGATGGCTGTGCGGCTGGGGCTGTCATCGGTGCGGGAGGTGGGCGATGAGCTTGCCGAGCGGATCGCCGTCGGTGGCCCCTACAGCAGCATGGAAGACCTTCGGCGCCGATCCGGACTGAGCCCCCAGGCGCTGGAGGCGCTGGCCGTCGCGGGAGCGTTCGACTGCTTCGGGCTGCCGCGGCGCGAAGCGCTCTGGGCGGCCGGGGCTGTGCACCAAGGAGGCTCGGACCGGCTCGCGGGGGTCGTGACCGGTGCTGAGTCACCGCCGTTGCGACGCATGTCAGCAACCGAGACCGCTGCCGCGGACCTGTGGGCCACCGGGGTAGCCCCCGACGGGCATCCGACGAGGTTCCTGCGAACCGAGCTGGCCGCTGCGGGGGTTCGCACTGCCGCGGAACTGCTCACGTGCCCACCGGGCAAGATCCGCGTTGCCGGCTTGGTGACGCACCGCCAGCGGCCCATGACGGCCGGCGGCACGACGTTCCTGAATCTCGAGGACGAGACGGGCTTGGTGAACGTGGTGGTGTCGCGGGGATGCTGGCAGCGGTACCGCTCGGTTGCGCGCGGCATGCCGGCGCTGATGGTGTCAGGCCGCCTCGAGCGTCATGAGAATGCGGCGAACGTGATCGCCGAGAGAATCGAAGCTCTCGATGTGCCTGCTTCGGTGGCGAGCCGCGACTTCCGCTGAGCACGGCCTCACGCGGCGAGTGCTGCCTCAGCCCAGCGGGCGGCCGAAGGGCAGTTCGTCTTGCCAGGTCTGCAGAAACGACTCGGCTCGGTAGCAGGCGGCCATGAACGGTCCGTCGTCGTGGCCGGCTGTTTCGGACATGACGGCGTTCACCGTGTCGGCCGTCGCCGAACGCAGGTCGTCGTGCGTGAGCACAGGATCGGCCCACCAGCCCAATGCCGGACCCGCGGCAGCCACGAAGTCGGCCGCAACCGGCGTGCCGGCTGCGCGCAGCACTGCCAGGGCCTTGGATGACACCGCGGCTGGCGAGAAGGCGACCACCGGCGTAGAACCGGCCATCGAAGCGCCGTCGCCCGACATCGCACCGGGCTTCGAGCCGCAGAACAGCACGTCGACGTCGTCCTTCCAGACCGTCCACGGCTTGGCCGGCTCGCCGTCTCCCGACAGTGTTGCCACGCACATCTCGCCGTCTGCCAGCCAGGCCTCCGCAAGCGCCACCGGGTCGAGCTGGCCATTTGCACAACCTTTCGCGGTGGCTATGCGCGTAATGGCCGCCCCCTGCGCAGCAGCCTCGCGTGCGATGCCCAGTCCCGCCGGGCCGAATCCCTCGATAGCGATGCGCTTGCCGTCGAGACCGCCGAGCAGGCCGGCTGCCGCTGCAGCAGCACCGACCCCGACGAGCTCATGGTTGAACGAGATGCCGTCGCGATCGTCGTTGCCGATGAGATTGCGCTGATCGTGGGCCAGCACTGGTGCGAGCAGCTCGGCATCGAGCCGCAGACCCGGGCTGGTCGACAGGCGTCCGCTCGAGAAATCGTCGGCCAGCTCGGTCGCCAGCGCCTCCACGGCGCCGTCGGCATCGGAAGGATCGGACTTCAGGCCGATGCTGGCGCCGCTGCGCTGCTGCTCGAGCGTGGCGAAAACGTAGGTCAGATGTCGCACCAGCATGGTCGCGTTGCCGGGGATCAAACGGCTTCCGAGGCGAGCCTCCCCGACGTAGTGCTGGGCACCGGGCAGGTCGAAGATGACGAAGCCGGGTGTTGATTCGAGTTGGCGGGTCTCCACGCGCCAAGTCTGCCATCGCCCGCCCAGCACGCCCCGGGCAGGGCTGCATGGCCGCGTCGGGCGGGGTCGGCGCCGTGCCTAGCCTTGACGGCGGTGCGACGAGCGGCGATGTGTCTGTGTGCGGTGCTGCTGGCTGCAGCATGCGGCGGAGACGATGCTTCAGAGCCCGCCGCGACCAGCGCCGCTGCTGCAACGACGGCACCGAGCGGTGCTGCGCCCGCCGCGACTGACGCCGCTGCCGCGACTACCGCACCCAGCGGTGCTGCACCCGACCGAACGCAGGTCTCCGGCACGGCCTTGCCGCAGTTCGAGCAGATGGAAGACGATCCGGCTGTCGGCCGCCAAGCGCCGGTTGTCGTCGGCGCCGATCTGCTGACCGGTGCCGAGGTTCGCATCGAGAGCCAGGGGCGCCCGATGGTGGTGGCCTTCTACGCCCACTGGTGCCCGCATTGCCAGAACGAGGTGGAGGAGCTCACCGGCTGGCTCGAGACGAACGAGCTGCCCGCCGGTGTCGACTTCTACGCGGTGTCGGTCCTCGAAGACGCCACACGCGGCAACCACCCGCCGGAGAAATGGCTGCGCGACGAAGGCTGGCAGCACCCCGTCGTGGCCGACACCCCTGCGATGTCGGTCGTCGACGCCTTCGGCCTCGTGTCGGTGCCGTACCTCGTCGCCGTCGATGCCGACAACGAGGTGGTGCTGCGGTTCGCCGGCAACATCCCGGGCGGCGCGCCCGAGCTGGCGGCCTTCTTCACCACGCTGCTTGAACCAGCCTCATAGAGGGCCCGAACGGCGCGACACAGATGCCACAGCGGGCGCACTAACGCGCGCATTCACCGGTGAGGCTGCCACCCTTGGCGTATGGCCGAGGGCGATTCCGCGCCGCGCCGCGCCCCGAGACGCACCAGCACGGCAACCCGGCGCGTCGTTGCCGGGGCAGCGCGCGGGCGGTCAGCCGGCCGCGCACTGCTTCGTCCGGTGGTACGGCTGCACCCGCTGGGGTTTCTGCGGGGCCTGCTCGGCCCCGACGTCACCGGTGCTCGCCAGAGCCTCTCGGCGCTCGCCGTCAGCAGCCTGACGGCCACTGCGGCCGGTGTGCTGCTCGCAGCCGTCACCGGAACGCTCGAGCGCCTGCCAGGCCTGCTGGTGCTGGTTCCTGCCGCCATCGGCATGCGGGGCGACATCTTCGGCGCCCTCGGCAGCCGTCTCGCCACCACCATTCACGCGGGCACCTTTCGGGCCACGGCTCGCCGCGACACGATCGTGGGCCAGAACGTCATCGCCGCGGCGGTGCTGACCTTGGTGACAGCGGTGGCGCTGGGCGTGATGACCAAGGTGCTGGCCCCGGTGTTCGGGCTCGCCGGCATCATCGGCATCACCGATCTCATCGTGGTGTCCGTCGTGGGGGCCGAGCTGGCCTCGGTGGTCGTGCTGGTGGTGACGCTCGGGCTCGCAGCAGTCTCCACCCGGCGCGGCTGGGACCTCGACAACGTCAGCGCGCCACTCATCTCGGCGGTCGGCGATGTCGTCACGCTCCCTGCCCTGTTCCTGGCGAGCTATCTCGTGGGGATCACCGCGCTCACACCGCTCGTCGCGGTCGCCAGTGTCATCGGAGCAGTCGCCGCCACGGCCTGGGCATGGCGTTCGGGGCTGGAGCAGCTCTGGCAGATCGTGCGCGAGTCGATGCCCGTGCTGTTCGTCGGCGGTTTCGTGCTCATCATCGCCGGCGTCGTGATCGAGCACCGTCTCGAAGACTTCATCGACAAGCGTGCGGTGCTCATCCTGGTGCCGGCCTGCCTGGCCGCCGCCGGCGCCATCGGCGGCATCCTGTCGAGCCGGCTGTCGAGCAAGCTGCATCTGGGCGTCATCGAGCCCCGGGCGCTGCCGCAGCGAGGCGCCCGCCTCGACATCCTGTTCGCCTTCACGCTGACCGTTCCGGTGTTCGTGCTGAACGGCCTGCTTGCGCACGTCTTCGCCACGGTGTTCTCGATGTCGACGCCGGGCCTGCTGCGGCTCGTGGCGATCTCGCTGATCGGCGGCATGATCGCAACAGCCTTGGCGGGTGCCATCGCGTACTACGGCACGGTGGTCGCAACCCGGGTCGGCGTCGACCCCGACACCTACGGCATCCCCCTCGTGAACAGCACTGTCGACTTGGCCGGCGCCGCAGCGCTCGTGCTGGCCGTCAGCTGGGTGGGCCTGTCGTGACTGGCCCGATGCGATCGCCTGTCGTGAATTCCTTCCTCGCCCCTCTGCCGCTGTGCCTACGCTTGGCGCAGCGGCGTCATCGTGTCCCCGAGCTGAACGGAGCCCGTCGCGTCGCTCGCTGACGATGTGCAATGCGATCAGACCCTGAAGACAAACCTCGAAACCTGAAATCCATGCTCTCCGAGGCCAAGGACGCCTCTGAGCTCATGGTCGATCTTGCCTACGCCGCGCTCTATTTCGATGACGAGGGCATGGCCGATGCCGTCTTGGGCCTCGAGGAGGACATGTCTGCCCTCGTGCACGAGATGCGATCGCTGGCGATGCTGGCCGTTCGGCACCCGCGCGAGGTAGACGGCATGAGCTCGGTGCTGCAGGTGGTGTCTTCGATCGAGCAGATCGCCAATGCGGCGGTCGACATCTCCAAGATCGTGCTGCATCACTTGGGCATCCCACGCGCGCTCATCGTGGACCTGGCGCAGGCCGCCGAGGTCTCACACCGATTGGTGGTGGCAGAAGGCAGTCACCTGGCCAACCGGCCGCTGCGAGACATGGAGCTGCCCGTGGCGGTCGGCATGCGCGTCGTCGCCATCCAGCGAGGCCGTCACTGGCTGACCGACATCGGCGGCGACAGCATCGTGGAACCGGGCGACGTGCTGTTCATGCGCGGCGACCCGGCGGGCATCGTGCGGTTGCGAGAGCTGGCGGCCATGGAGCGCTGGAACCCTCCCGAACCCGACGAAGCGCAGGTGCTCAGCGACCTCGACCGAGCGGTGGACACGCTCGTCGAGATGAAGAACCTGTCTGAGGCGGCGATCGGGCTGGCCTACTCGGCACTCGTGCTGCACGACCTGTCGCTCGCTCGCGAGGTGCGGTCGATGCAGGAACGGCTCGACGGCATGAAGGTGTCCATGCAGACGTGGGTGCTGCGTGCGGCGGCAGAGGCCGACGTGGCAGGGACCGACCCGGCGGGGCTGCGTGGTCTGCTGCATGTCGCCGAAGCTGCCGAGGACATCGGCGACCAGGCGCGCAACATTGTCTCGCTCGTGCTTGAGGACGAGGACATTCACCCGGTGCTCGCGCTCGCGCTCGGCGACACCGACGATGTCGTCGTGCAGGTGCCCGTGGCGCCCGGTTCACAGGCCGACGACTCGACACTCGGGTCGCTCGGGCTGGCGGTCGACCCCGGCTATCACGTGCTGGCCATCCGCCGCGCCGCCAGCTACATCTACAACCCGCCCCGCACCGTGCGGCTGTGGGTGGGCGACGAGCTGCTCGCGTCGGGTCCGGAGGAAGGCCGTGACCGCTTCGCTGCCGTTTGCGGCTACTTGATGGACATCGACGAGGAAACCGGCCACATCGAACTGACACCGGTCGATTGACCGCCGAGATCATGATCGGAGTCGCCGGACGGTCGGCCAGCACAGTGCTGACACCGGTAGCTTGACCGCCGATGTCGCAGGACCCGGGACTGTCAATTCTCGCGGTGCACGCTCACCCCGACGACGAAGCGTCGAAGGGGGCGGGCACGGTCCGCCGGTATGCCGACGAGGGCATCCGCACCACGCTCGTGTGCTGCACCGGCGGCGAGGAAGGCGACATCCTGAACCCGGCGATGGACCGGCCCGAGGTGAAGCAGAACCTCGCCGAAGTCCGGCGCGCCGAGCTCGACGCGTCTGCGGTCGAGATCGGCTACGACGAAGTGGTCATGCTGGGCTATCGCGACTCAGGCATGCCCGATACCGAAGCCAACGCCCATCCCGGCGCCTTCGCCAATGCCGACCTCGACGAAGCGGTCGCAAGGCTCGTGACCGTGATCCGCCGGGTGCGCCCGCAGGTCATCCTGACCTACCCGCTGGTGCAGTCGCGCTACCCCCATCCCGATCACCTGCAGGTCACCGCCATCTGCGTTCCGGCCTTCGCCCACGCCGGTGAACCGGCCTGGCGCCCCGAGTGCGGCCCTGCGTTCACGCCCATGAAGATGTATGCACCGGTGTGGTCGCACAAGCGCATGTTGCTGACCCACCAGGCCTTCTTGGATCTCGGGCACGAGTCGCCGTTCGACAAGAAGTGGCTGGGGCGACCCGGCCGGGACGACCGCATCACTGCGGTCATCGAGGTGAACAACGCGGTGCGGCGCAAGGCGCTGCTGGCCCATGCCACCCAGGTCGATCCCGACTCGCCTTTCTGGTTCGGCCTGCCCGACGATGTCGCTGACTCGATCCATCCCTACGAGGAGTACATGCTGCTCGAGTCGCGCATCGCAACCGAGCCGATGGAGCATGACCTGTTCGCAGGGCTGCGCCCATGAGCTTTCTCGACGACGAGTTCCTTGCGGCGTGGGCCTGCGCCGGCCACGAGCCCCTGGGGAACGTGTCGGGCACCGTCGTGATGAAGACCGCCGGCGGTCCCGACGGCAAAGCCGCCGTGAGCCTGATCTTCGAATCCGGCGTGCTGACATCTGCGTCTGCGGGGACTGCCCGGGGTGCTGATCTGACCCTGGAGGCCCCGTGGCAGCTCGCGGCCGATGTGGTCTGCGGCGATGCCGATCCCGCCCGCTGCTACATGGCCGGCGATCTCAAGGTTTCCGGCGACATGGCGCTCTGGCTGGAATTGCTGCCGGCCTGGCGGGCCACGGGTTCGCTGGGCTCGCCGAGCTGAGCGGCGCCGGGCTCGCTCAGCCGGCGCTGGATCGCTGCAACTGGCGCAGTGCTCGATATCCCACCAGCCGGATCTCGCTGCGCTCGATATGGGCACGCAGCTCCGCGTTGTCACGCAAGTGGAGCAGGTCTTCCACGCGTGATCCCCATTGGGCAGTCAGCGACCGCAGCTCCGGCAGATCGGCCGCCGGTTGGAGCTGCAACTCGGTCACTCCCGGTTCGAGCGAGTCGAGCAGCGCTTCGATGCGCCGGTAGCGCCCCATGGCCCCTGGCGCGATGCGGAGCACCCGATCCGGGGTCACGACACCTTCGGAACCGAGCAGATCCTCAGCGGGGAATCCGAGCTGACGCCGGGCGTCGCTGGAGATCAGCCGCACCGGCAACCCGAACTCCACTGCCAGCTCGAGGTACACGTCGAAGAACTCGGGGCGCACGCTGAGCACGTCGAGGTGACTGTCGAGGTGCGTGACGTCGAAGCCCCACAGGATCGCCCGCTCGATCTGTGCCCGGCATTCCCGCCGCACCTCGTCGAGGTCGGCGTGGTCCCACACATCGCCCACCGTGCTGGGCATCCCGCCGTTGCCGTCGAGCAGCGACGGGCCGTAGGTGATCGGCCCCCACCGGTACAACTCGAACTCGCAGTTCAGCGTGAGCGCGACCCCGATGTCCTCGCCCCGGAACCTCGCTGCTGCCTCGCGTGACCACGGGCACGGCACGAGCAGCGTTCCCGTGGTTGCCAGACCGTCTCGCAAGGCGGCGTAGACGCCTTCATTCATGGCGTGGCAGCCGCCGAGTCCGGCCGCGCTGATGATCAGCAGTCTGTCGTCGGGGCCGTATCCGAGCCGCTGGGACAGCGGTGCCACACCGACACGCTAACTGCCCCCTTCGAGTTGCCGGTTCGGGCCGCCGCAGTCGGCCCAGATCCCCCTGCCGGCAGCGCGAGCGTCGGCTTGCGCATCGTCGAGCACGGCTCGGTGCTGCGTGTTCGGCTCGAAGTGCAAGGTGCCGGCGTAGCCGTCGAGCACGAGGTAGCGATTGACGAACAGGCCGTCGGCGGCCCGGTACACGTACGCCAGCAGCCGGTCGTAGCGGTCATAGAGCTCGACGTCGCGCTGCAGCAGCACTTCGGTGCCAGGCGGGAGCAGCTCGGACGTCCGCTGCGTGGCAGCATCGCCGCCGCATTCGGCGGGCAGGTAGCCGCCGGTCTTCTCGGGAGTGTCGATGCCGAGAAACCTCACGGTCGTGCGGCGCCCGCCGAGGTCGACGTCCATCGTGTCGCCGTCGATCACCGTCAGTACGACAGCGTTCGGCTCCAGCGCCGCCGCCTCGACCTCCGGCATGGCAGCCGATTCCGGAGAGTCTGCGGTTGCCCTGCCATCGGCTGCCGCCGCCTCTGTGTCAGAAGGCGCAACAGTCGCTTCGTCGGATGGGCCGAAGTACTGCCAACCGGCCCAAGCCGCCGCACACGCTGCTGCGAAAGCGCCCATGCGCACCGCTGCGCGACCGCGCCGGCGAGCGTCATGAGGGCGTGAATCGCTCTCCAACCCGCCGTCACCCCGCTCGTGAGCGGCCACGCCGGGCGGTGGCTGCGACGGGGCGTTGATCAGAGCCGCTCGATGATGGTGCCGGTGCCCAGCCCGCCGCCGCAGCACATGGTGACGAGCGCGGTGTTCTTGTCGGCCCGGTGCAGCTCGTGTACCGCCTTGGTCAGCAGGATCGCACCGGTGCCGCCCAGCGGATGACCCAGCGCGATCGCGCCCCCGTTGGGGTTGACCCCGTCCATGTCGGGGTTCACCTCGCGTTGCCATGCCAGCACGACCGATGCGAATGCCTCGTTGATCTCGACGATGTCGATGTCGGACATCTGCATGCCATTGCGCTCGAGCAGGTAGTTGGTGGCCTCGATCGGACCGGTCAGCATCAGCACCGGGTCGCTGCCGACCAGGCAGGTGTCGACGATGCGAGCCAGCGGGCGAAGGCCCAGCTCGCTGGCACGGCCGGCGCGCATGAGCAGCACCGCTCCCGATCCGTCGCTGATCTGCGACGAGCTGCCCGCAGTGTGCACGCCGCCGTCCATCACCGGCGAGAGCCCGGCAAGGCCTTCCGCCGTGGTGGGCCGGATGCCGCCGTCGCGCACGACATGGCGGACGTCGTCGGTGGGCTTGCCGTCTTCGTCGAGCACCGGCGCGTCGATCTCGACGATCTGTGTGGCGAAACGGTCTTCGGTCCAGGCCCGGGCGGCGTTGTTCTGGCTTCGCAGGCCGTAGGCATCGCATTCTTCACGGCTGATGCCCCACTGCTTGGCCATCAGCTCGGCGCCCTGGAACTGCGTCGTGTACTCGTAGTGCTCCTTGTAGCGCGACGTCGCAGTGCGCTGGCCCTTCTTGTAGCTCGATCCCATCGGGTTGCGCGTCATCGACTCGACGCCGCATCCGATCGCCGAATCGACCACGCCGCTGCGAACGAGGCCGTACGCCAGCGTCGTTGCCTGCTGGCTCGACCCGCACTGCGCATCCACCGTGGTCGCAGCCACCGAGAGCGGGAAACCGGCGCCCAGCCATGCGGTGCGGGCGATGTTGGCCGTCTGCTCGCCGGCCTGGCTGACGCATCCGCCCACGAGCTGACCGATGCCGGTCGGGTCGACCCCGGTGCGCTCCATCAGCGAGGTCAGCACGTCGCTGAGCAGATCAGACGGATGGATGCCGCTGAGGTCGCCGCCGCGTCGGCCGACGGGGGATCGGACGGCGTCGACAATGACGATGTCGTCGGGATGCTGGTTCACGGATGCGCTGCTCATGGCCGGCACTGTACTTGCGCCCCCGTACTGCCCGCCCAATGGCTTGGCCGGCACTGGCCTGTCGCGGCCGGCATCAGGCGGCGTGCAGATCGATTTCGGGCGGGCGTGCCGTGGCGGCCAGCGCCGCCCGCGCCCGCGCGACTCCCCGCAGGCCTTCCTGACGGGTCGCCCGGTTCAGCCGGTGGGGCATCCGGCTGGTTGACACGAGCCGGAGCTGAGGTGCGATATCAAGCTGTTCTGCCATGTGCCCAGTGTGATCAGGGGGTGTGACACGAATAGCCCCAGTGCGCCTGCCGCGCACAGCGAAGCAGCCGCACGGAATAGTCTCGCCGCCGCTCACTAGCCTGCGCGCCGTGACCGACCATCGACACGACTGGCGCTACGGCATCACCGTTCCCTTCGGCGATCCCCTTCACGCCCAGGCCGACCTCTACAGGGAATTCGCAGATCTCGGCTACACCGAGTTCTGGAGCTCGGAGGCCGACGGCACCGACGGCTTCACCCCGTTGGTGCTGGCCAGCCAATGGGTGCCCGAGGTGCGGCTGGGCATCGCCATCATCCCGGCCTTCACCCGTGGCCCGGCGTTGCTGGCCCAGCAGACGGCTGCCATCTGCGAGGCGGCGCCGGGCCGCTTCGCCATGGGCATCGGGGCATCGTCCAACGTCATCGTGGAACGCTGGAACGGCATTCCCTTCGACGAACCGTTCAAGCGAACGCGTGACACCGCTCGATTCCTGCGCCAGGCGCTCACCGGCGAGCGGATCAGCGAGACCTACGACACGTTCAATATCCAGGGATTCCGCCTCGGCCGCCCGCCCGAAGTGCAGCCGCCGATCCTGCTGGCAGCCCTGCGACCCGGCATGCTGCGGCTGGCCGGCAGCGAGGGCGACGGCGCCATCATCAATTGGCTCTCGGCCGACGACGTCGCCACCGTCCGTCCCTACGTCGATGAGGGCGGTGACGGCAAGGAGGTGGTCGCCCGGATCTTCGTGTGCCCCAATCCCGATGCCGACGTGGCTCGGGCCGGCTTCAAGCGGGCGATCGCCGCGTACCTCAATGTTCCCGTCTATGCCGAGTTCCATCGCTGGCTCGGCCGGGGCGAGCTGCTCGCCGCCATGTGGGAGCGATGGTCTGAGGGCGACCGGCGAGGGGCGCTCGAGGCCATCGATGACGACCTCGTCGACGAGCTGCTGGTGCATGGCCCGCCGGAAGCCTGCCGGGAGCACATCGACCGCTATCACGCGAACGGCGTCGACGTGTCGGCCATCTCGATCATGCCGTTCGGCGGCATCGACCCCGTCCAGGCCGCCCGCGACCTCGCACCCGCAGCCCGGCGCTAGCCCAACCCGGGACAACAGGGCCGCGTAGTCTCGCGAACAACCGGCGGCACCACACGAGGAGCAACCATGGACTTGGCAACGATCACCTACGAAGTGCGTGACGGCGTCGCGCATGTGCGGTTCAACCGACCGGAGGGCGCCAACGCCGTCAACCCCCAATTCTCTCGCGAGCTGCGGGCCGTCATGCTCGAGATCGAATTCGATGACGCAGTCAAGGCCGCGTCGGTCACCGCGGAAGGCCGGGTGTTCTCCGCAGGCGGCGACCTGAAGGAGTTCCACGCGGCGGGCGACGGCCTGCCCCAGCTGGCGTCGGACATGGTCATCGACCTTCACGCAGCGATCAACAAGATGAACCGCACGCCCAAGCCGTTCGTTGCGGGCGTGGGCGGCAGCGTCGGCGGGGCAGGCATGTCGCTGGCCGCCTCGTTCGACCTGGTGATCGCGGGCGAGTCCGCGAAGTTCACCATGGCCTACACACGGGCCGGCGTGACGCCCGACGGCACCTCGTCGTACTTCCTGGCGCGCCACATCGGGCTGCGCCGGATGCTCGACCTCACGCTCACCAACCGCGTGCTCTCTGCGCCCGAAGCCGAGCAGTGGGGCCTGGTCAACCGGGTGGTGCCCGACGACGAGGTCGACGCTGCCGCCGCCGAGCTGGCCCAGTCGCTGGCCGACGGCCCGGCATGGGCGCTGGGCCACGCCAAGCGGGTGATCTACAACGGCATCGACTCGCCGCTCGAGCAGGCAGGCGAGTTCGAAGGCAAGACGATCACCGACGCCATGCTGACCCACGACGGCCGCGAAGGCATCGCCGCGTTCGTGGAACGGCGCGCGCCGAACTTCACCGGCAGCTAGGAGCACGAACCATGCCCCCCCAGGAGATCACCGCCGAGCCATTCCCCTGGCTGGACACCAGCCGGTATTCGTTCTCTCAGGGCATCGACGCTTCGGGTGCCGCATGGCTGGCGGGGCAGACCGCCGGCGCGTACGACGCCGAGTCGGGCCGGGTGGCGGTGCGCGGCGACGGCGCCGAGCAGGCCGCCGTGTGCTGGGCCAAGGTGGAAGCGGTGCTCGACGCAGCCGGGCGAGACGTCAGCGACTGCTCTGAAGTGACCGAGTACATCACGGTGGCCGGGGCGCCTGAACGCGACGCGATTGCGGCCCAGCGGCCGCACAGCCTGGGCTCGGCGGGGGGCGGCGTGCGCCCCTCGACATTCATCGTGGAGTCGCTGGTGCGGCCCGAGGCGCTGGTGGAAGTAGAGGTTGTCGCCGGGCAGGTGGACGGCTTGGTGCATGTGCCCCAGGTGCTGCCTGTCGACGACGACGGCAATGCGGTGCTGGCGGGCGATTTCGTCGGCCAGTGCGAGTGGGTGCTCGAAGAAGCCGGCCGCAGGCTCGAGCCCCACGGCATGGACCTGAGCAACGTCGTACGAATCGTGCAGCAGACCACCGCGGCCACTCGCCGCCGGTACAACGAGACCGCGGAGGCACGCCGGCGCCTGCTCGCACCGCAGTTTCCGTCATCGACGGGGTTGCTGATGCCTGAGCTTGCCCATCCCGGGGCGCTCGTAGCGCTCGACGTGTGGGCGTCTGCCCATCCCAAGACGGTGGTGCCCTACTTGGCCGACGCCTATTCGTCGCTCACCTTCAGCCCCGCCGTGGAGGCCGGCGGGCTGCTGTTCGTCTCCGGCACCACGGCGTTCAATCTCGGCACTGGCGAGACCGTCGCCGAGGGCGACATCGGCGGGCAGGCCGAGTTCGTCTACGGCGAGATCGCAGCGATCTGCGAGATGGCGGGAACCTCCATCGACAACTTGGTCAAGACCGTCGAGTACGTGACGCCCGACGGCATCGACGGCTACCGGGCCGTCGGCGAGGTGCGCCAGCGCGTGCTGGGCCGACCGTTCCCCGCCTCGACTGGTGTGGTGGTGTCGGGGCTGCTGAGCCGCCGGTGGCTGATCGAGGTGGTAGCCGTCGTCTCGATGCCCTGAAGCCGGGCCCGAGCGTTCCCATGACGCAGCTGCTGACCCCCGAAGTGCGCGCTGCGCTCGGCTCGACGTACACCTATGCGGCACCCGAACCGCTCAGCCGAGCCTCCATCCGCTATTTCGCGTTGGCCATCGGCGCCGACCCGCAGCGCTGGCGCGACGAGGCACCGCCGACACTGATCTGCGAGACGGCACAGCTGACCGGGCGCGCAGTTCCCGACCGGAACTCCTATCTCGGGCACACGTGGGAACTTCCGCTGCCCGTGCCATGCGCCATGTTCCGGGGTGGCAACGACTACCGGTTCGAACGGCCTGCCCGCTTCGACGACGTCATCACCACAACGTGGACCTTGACCGACGCGACAGAGCGTCGCGACCGCGCCGGCGGCACGCTGCTGCTGGCAACCGCGAAGGCCCGCTATTCGACCGGCGACGGGCTGCTCGCGACCAACACCGAGACCATGATCTTCCGGCCGGTCGACCCTGCGGCAGACGACCCCGCCTCTGCCACGCCGCCAGCAGCCAGCCAGAGCACGCGAGACCCGAAAGCGCAGACGGGGGAGCGATCCCAGGACCCGGCGCCGGACGCAACGACGTCAAACGCCGAACCCGCGGCGAGCGCCCCGGACACCGCTGGTGTCGCTGACTCTCTCGGCGTCCCTGTTGTTCACGAGCCGCTGCCTCGAGAGCGTCTGATTCCGAGCCGGGCCATCGGGCCGCTGCGCCGACACATCGCGCTGGCCGACATGGTCGCCTACGGCGCCGCCACCTGGGACTGGCATCGCCTGCACTACGACGAGGCGCACGCCCGCCTGCTGGGCGCTCCCGCGCCGCTGGTCGACGGCCAGATGCTGGGCGCGCTGCTGGCTGAGTGCGTGCTGCGGGCCGCAGGCCCCGGCGCCCGGCTGGTCCGGCTCGCGTACCGCAATCGTGCGCCCGTGCGCGCCGGCGAAACAGTGGTCTGCTCCGGCACGATCGCCACCTGCGACGATGCGGGCTTCAGCATCGACCTGTCGGTCTCGGTCGGCGCCCGGCTGGTCGTCGCCCCGGCGTTCGCCCAGCTCGCCTGGACCGCCGGCTAGCCGTCCGAGCCGAGGATCCGGACGCCTACGCAGTCACATGGGACCGCGTCCAACAGTTCCCGAAGCGGGCTGAGACCTAGCATCGGGCGCCGACGCAAGGGGGCACAAACGTGGATTTCTCCATGAGCGACGAGCAGGCGCTGATCGTCGAGACCGTTCGGCGCTTCGTCGAGAGCGAGATCATCCCCCTCGAGGCCGACCTCGACCCCGACGCCGGCGAGCTCGAGCCCGACGATGCGGCCCGGCTCACGCAGATGACCCGCGACATGGGCTTCTACGGGCTCGACATTCCCGCGGAGTACGGCGGGCCGGGTCTCGACACCACCACCCGCGCGCTCATGGCCATCGAGATGTCCAAGCACCGGGCTGGGCTCTACAACCCCTGCTACGGGGTGTTCGGCGGCGCAGGCCTGGCGCAGCTCTACGAGGCCACCGACGAGCAGAAGGAGCGCTGGCTCTACCCGACGCTGCGCGGCGAGAAGATGGGCTGCTTCGCCCTGACCGAGCCGTCGGGAGGGTCCGACCCCGGCCGGGCCATCCGCACCCGGGGCTACAAGGATGGCGACGAGTGGGTGCTGAACGGCTCGAAGCTGTTCATCTCCGGTGCCGACAAGGCCGACTACGCGCTGCTGTTCGCCCGCACGTCAGACGATCCGGGGCGCAACGGCGTCACGGCGTTCATCGTCGACACCGACACGCCCGGGTTCAACGTGCGCCGGGTGGTGCACACCCTGCGGGCCACCCGCTACGCCACCGAGCTGGAGTTCACCGACATGCGGGTGCCCGAGACCCATGTGCTCGGCGAGGTGAACGGCGGCTTCGGCATCGCCAACGACCGCCTCAGCCGCCAGCGCATCCCGTACGCGGCGGGCTGCTTGGGGCCGGCGATCATGGCGCAGGAGATGGCGATCGACTGGGCCCGCAGCCGCGAGACGTTCGGATCGATGCTGGCCGAGAAGCAGGCGGTGCAGTGGATGATCGTCGACAACGAGATCGACATCCGCCACGGCCGCTGGTGCGTGCTCGAAGCCGCCCAGAAGGCCGACCGCGGCGAGCGCTTCCGCACCGAGGCCGCGATGGCCAAGCTCGTCGCCTCCGAGGCCGCCGGGCGGGTGGTCGACCGCTGCATCCAGATCCACGGCGGCATCGGCGTCACCAAGGACCTGCCGCTGGAGCGCTGGTACCGCGAGCTGCGCATCCGCCGGATCGGCGAGGGCCCCAGCGAGGTGCAGCGGCTGATCATGGCCCGCGACATCCTCGGCGGCAGCTTCAAGTGAGCGAGCCGGACAGCGGGGCCGGCGAGCCGGCTCGACCGCGTCAGGAGCTGTTGCTGCCGAACCATCCTTCGTGCAGGCGGAGGTAGATCCCCGACTCCATCAGGTCGAGCAACGCGAGATTCAGGCGCTCGCGCAGCTCGGCATTGTCCTCGTTGATCATCAGGCCGTAGCGGACGCGCTGAAAGTCCGATCCGGCCGTGACGAAGTCACCGCCGCCCCGGTGCGAGACGTAGTAATGCAGCACCGGGGCATCGAACACGACTGCCTCGACCTCGCCGTCCGTGAGCAGCTCGTAGGCCTCCTCGACGTCTTCGACGACGACCGGGCCGACACCGATCGTGGGCAGGTAGCTCTCACCGGCCGAGTGCTCGACGGTGGCGACTCGCCGACCAGCAAGATCCGACGGTCCCGATATCTCCGACCGCAGCTCATTGACCGCCAGCGATGATGCGATGGCCGCTGTGAAGCTGGCGAAGACCAGTGTTCCCAAGGAGATCCACAGCAGCGCGAACAGCCGGCCTCGGGTGCCGCGTGCCACCTTGTCGCCGTAGCCCACGGTGCTCATGGTCACGACCGACCAGTAGAAGGAATCCCAGATTCCCCTCCGGTACGGCACGGCGAAATCGGGATTGTGGCGGCGTTCGAGCAGCCAGATCAGGTGAGCGGCGATGAGCACGGCCAGCGCGAAGACCGCCAGCAGCCACGGCAGGTCTGATGACGCGATTGCCGTGAAGAACGTTGCGATCCGGTCGCCGATGTTGCGGGAGGAATCGGCGGTCGTCAGGATGGCCAGACCCGAGTCGAGCACCGGCACCGAGAAGTCGATGTCCCGCTCGCGATGGCCCGTGACCGCCGTGCCGCCGAGGCCGACATGGGCGACGCCGCGGTGGATGTCGTCGATCTGCTTGGCGATCGTGTCCACCGCGTAGATCTCAGCCTCCATGCCCAGATCCGCCGCGAGCAGCTTGATCAGCTCCACTTCGAAACCGCTGTAGGCGCCGTTGGAGTAGATCACGAACGGCGGCAGGGCGCGGGCTGCGACGGAGAGGGTGCCGCCCGCCGGGGCGTCATCGCCGCTTGGTGACACGCCGACGGCAGCGGGATCCGCGGTGCGGATCCACTCGTGCACCGTTGCCAGGTTGGCCTGAATCCACTCTGCGGCGTGACGGCGGATGTCGGCAGGGTCGCCGCCCTCGGTGATCATGCGGGCGTTCTGCGCGGAGATGTCCTCGAGCGGTATGACGACCTGCTCCAGCAGCGTCCGCACGGCCGGGTTGGCATCAAGAAAGCTCGTGTTGGCGACAGCCCGGATGTCGTTGGGGGGCCAGCCGGTCTGGCACGGGTCGCCGGCGCAGCCGTCTATTCCCGCGACGAAGGTGCGGTCGACCGCGGCGGCTTGGTCGCGGGGCAGGGAGGGGAATGGCGTTTCGAGCCACACCACGTCGATGCCTGGCACGAGCTCGCCGACCGTCCAGTTCGGTGTCCACGTGAAGTACAGCACCGGCTCACCGGCTCGTTGGCGGGCGATGGTCTCGGCGATAAGCGGCGAGTAGTCGCCTTGGATGTGCTCGACCGTGTCGGTGAGTCCGTACGCGTCGAGATGGTGATCAATGGTCCGTCCGCACGACCAGCCGATGTTGCAGCCCACCAAGTCCGCTCTGCCGTCGGCATCGTGATCGAACAGCGCCGCTATGGACGGGTCGGCGAGATCACCCAGATTGGTGATGCTGTGCGCCGCAGCGGTGCCGGCATCCACGAAGTAGCCCTGCAGCGCGCCGTCGTCGACGGCAGTGCCGACCACTTCCACGGCAGCGTCGGGGGAGATGTAGACATCGTGCAGCGGGAACCAGCCGCTGACCCACAGATCGACGTTGCCGGCGGCGGCCTCCTCGTAGAACTCAGCGTTGTCCATGGTGACCGGGCCATCCGCTCGGTAGCCGAGCCGCTCGAGCAGCAGCCGAAGCACCTCTGCCTGGAACCAGCCGGTGTCCCAGGTCGGACGCGCGATGCGGACGACGGGCTCTTCGGCGGTCGTCTGCGCCTGCGCCGCTGAGGCCATTCCCATGAACGATCCGGCGAGCAGCACCGCTGTCGCCAAGCGTGCCGCGCTCCGGCGCGGCCCGATGCCGGCACTGCGCCTGCGCGCATGTGGGCTCTGCGGGATCGCTACTGGCCAAGAGCGGCAACGGCGCCCCTTCACGCGAACTACGTTAGGGCTTGGCCCGCGAGACAGTCGCCGGCTTGAATCGGAACTGTCCGGGGCCTTCCTTCGGGGGAACACAGGGGGTCCAACATGGACGAAGACCAAGAAAACGTGGCCGTAGACCCGCGCATTCATCGAAGTCCCGACGACACGGACATCGACCTCACCGAGGCGACACTCGCGTTGCACGATTGGGAGGAAGAGGAAGAGCGCCGACGCGATGAGGCGATTCACAACCGCCAGCCGCTGCAGGGTCTGCAGATTGATCCGGACATCGATTTCTACCCCGAGGTTGCCGACCGGGAGCCGGGCGACCGCAACATCGTGCGCGCCGGTTTCGACATCCATCCGCAGGTGACGTTCTGGTCGTCGGGAATCCTGCTGGTGTTCATCCTGCTGTCGATCTTCGTCGACGGCACCCAGGATGTGTTCAGCTCGATTCTCGACTTCATCAACGAGAAGCTCGGCTGGTTCTACATCCTCGACTTCAACATCTTCCTGATAGTGGCGATCTATTTTGCGTTCAGCAGGTACGGGAAGATCAAACTGGGCGGCCCGTTCGCCCTGCCGGAGTTCTCCACGGTCTCGTGGTACGCGATGTTGCTCTCGGCGGGCTTGGGCATCGGGCTGATGTTCTGGGGAGTTGCCGAGCCGATCTTCCACTTCATGTCGCCGGCTCCGTTCTTCGAAGGCGTCGAGGCCGGAACCGGCGCGGCAGGCCAGGCAGCGCTCGCGACCACCTATCTCCACTGGGGGGTTCACGGCTGGGCCCTCTATGGGCTGGTCGCGCTGGCGCTGGGCTTTTTTGCCTACAACCGAGGTTTGCCGCTGACGTTCCGCTCGATCTTCTATCCGATCCTGGGCAAGAAGATCTACGGCACATGGGGCAACGTCATCGACATCCTGACGGTCATGGCCACGCTGTTCGGGTTGGCCACATCGCTCGGCTTCGGTGCGAGCCAGGCCGCAGCGGGCTTGAACAAGCTGTTCGGGCTTCCCGACGAGCAATGGTTCCAGGTGCTGCTGATCGTCGGCATCACGGTGCTGGCGACCATTTCGGTGGTTGCCGGGCTCGACGCCGGCGTGAAGCGACTGAGCGAGCTGAACATCTGGCTGGCCGGCGCGTTCTTGATCTTCGTGCTGCTGGTCGGCCCGACGCTGTTCATCTTGTCGTTGTTCACCCAGAGCGTCGGAAACTACATTCAGGTCCTGCCGGAGTTCGCATTCTGGAATGCGGCCTTCACTGAGACGCAATGGCAAGCGTGGTGGACCATCTTCTATTGGGGATGGTGGATCTCGTGGTCGCCATTCGTCGGGATGTTCATTGCCCGCATCTCCAAGGGCCGCTCGGTGCGCGAGCTGCTCTTGGGCGTGATCGTCCTGCCGTCGATCCTGTGCTTCTTGTGGATGGCGGTCTTCGGAGGCTCTGCCATCCACCTGCAGCAGAATGGGCTGCGCGACGTGGCAACCGCAGTGAACGAGAACGTCGCGACCGCCCTGTTCGACATGCTGGAGTCGTTCCCGCTCACCGGCATCGTCTCGTTCGTCGGCGTGCTGTTGTTGGTGTCGTTCTTCGTGACCTCGTCGGATTCGGGCTCGCTGGTCGTCGACCATCTCACCTCCGGCGGCAAGCTGGACTCGCCGAAGCCCCAGCGGGTCTTCTGGGCGTGCATGGAGGGCGCGGTGGCGATTGCGCTGCTGATCGGCGGCGGACTGAGCGCCCTTCAGACCGCGGCAGTCTCCATCGGACTGCCGTTCGCGCTGATCCTGCTGATCATGTGCTGGAGCTGCAAGAAGGCGTTCGATGAGGAATTGGACTTGCTCGAGAGCCACTACGACGAACAGATCTTCCGATCCCAGCACAGCGGATTGATCGCTACGGCCAAAGAACGTCTTCAGCAAGGACCGAAGAAGTGACCGGCCGCACAGAGCAGCGAGGAGACAGGAAATGACAAAGCAACGACGCAGAAGTCTGGTTTTGGTCGGTGCCGTGGTCGGGCTGGTGCTCGTCGCCCTCGTGGTGATCTTCACGAGCGAAGAGGAAGAGGGCACGGTGCGGATCGCCCGAGCCAACTGGGAAAGCGGCTATGCACAGGCGGAGATTTACGCAGCGCTCATTGAAGAGCTGGGCTACGAAGTCAGCGATCCGTCCGAGCACGAACTCGGACCGCTCAACTTCTATCCCGCACTGAGGACCGGCCAATACGACCTGTGGGCCAACGGATGGTTCCCCAACCACGACATCTTCCTCGACTACGAGACGGCCGCAGGGTTGTCGAGCGACGACGATATCGAAGCGGTCGGGACCCAAGTGGGCGGCGGAGGCCGGGAGGGGTACCTGGTCGACAAGGCCACCGCCGACAGGCTGGGCCTGAGGTCGATGAGCCAGCTGTCCGATTCGGCAATTGCCGCCGAGTTCGACACCGACGGCGACGGCACCGCCGACCTGTACGGATGCAACGCGGACTGGGGATGTGCCCAGATCATTAACGGCCACATCGCCGACAGCGACTGGGGCGCCAATGTGGAGCAGGACTCGGGCAACTACAACGACCTCATCGGCGAGGTGCGAGCCCGCGTCGATTCCGGCCAGCCGGTGCTGTTCTACGGCTGGACGCCGAACTGGACCTACACCGTTCTCACTCCCGGTGAGAACGTGGTGTGGCTGGACTCCGCGTTCGAAGTGAACGACATCCGGGCCGTCGCCAATGCCGATTTCCTGGACAGCCATCCAGACATTCGCAGCCTGCTCGAGCAGGTCAAGATCGATCTTGGGTGGATAGCGACACAGAACGAGCGGATGGCCGCGGGTGACTACACCCAGGAGCACATCCGTGCAGACGCATCGCAGTGGATCGAGGAGAATCGGGCCAAGGTCAACGGCTGGCTCGAGAACGCACGGGCGGCGTCCTAGCAATGACGGAAAGACGTCGGCTTGGCAGCCCCCCCGGGTTGCCAAGCCGACGATGCGTTGCCTGCCGCTGTGGGCTGAGCGTCAGCCTCAGGACGGGTTGAGACGGCCGACTCGGGCTGCCTCAGCCCGCTGTGGTTCGGGCAGCTCGCCATGGTCGGCGAGGTGCAGCATCAGCAGCTCATCCCAACGGCTGCGGTAGTTGGACGTGAACTCGCAGCGGAACTGCGTGGCGCTGCCGTCGTGCTGTTGCATTTCCCGCCGGAGCGCAGACTGCATGCCGAACGGCTCACGCGCACCGGCGTAGCCCACCGACAGCACCTCGCCCTCGTCGCCGGCCACGTGGTACACGCCGAGCTGCGCCGGCAGCGCATCGATAGCTGCGTCTTCGAGCCGCTGCCACGGCTTGTCGAGTCGGATTCCCATCTGGCGATGCCTCTCAGGCTGGGGTTGTGCGGCCGCCGTGCGAATGCGTCGGTCGGCGCGGCGTTTGCCTCGGGGGCTATGCGGCAGCTGCCGCAACTGGCACCTCGGCGACGGCCGTGCCCATCAGGTCTTCGAAGTTCAGCCGGAAGAACCGCTCCTGCACGTCAGCGGGCAGGTGCTCCACCTCGCGGTCGAAGCGCCGCAGCGGGTTCCGCCCGCCCTCCACATGGGGATAGTCGGAGCTGAACATGCAGATCTCCGGTGCGGTGTTCTCGATGATCCAGCCGGTCGGCTCGGTGGGATACGGGGTGACTCGCACTTGGCGGTGCACGTACTCCGAGGGCCGCAGGCTGAGCTTGCCGAGCCGCTGCTCGTGCCGCTCGAAGGCGTCGAACGCGGCTTCGAGCTGGCGCATGAAGCCCGGCACCCACACGGCGCCCAGCTCGATCACGCCGATCTTCAGCTCCGGAAAGCGCTCGAGCACGCCGTCGAAGATCAGCATCGACAGCGCCTGCAGCGGCGCAGCCGAGATCGCCATGTACGACACCGAGCGGAAGTTCTCGCCGCCTCCGTGGAAGTCGGGCTCGGGCGGCAGGCCGTTGTTGCGGTGCTGGGGCGGCATCACCAGGTCGGGCGTGGCCACATGCATCACCACCGGGATGCCGGCTTCCTGAGCGGCCGCCCAGACGGGGTCGAAGCCGACGTGGCTGTGGGCGTGGAGCTTCGGGATGCGGTTGGGGATCAGCAGCGCCGCCGCGCCGTCATCGATGGCCTGGCGGGCATGCGGTGCGGCTCGTTCGATGTCCTGCAGCGGCATCGAGCACACCGGCAGCAAGCGTGGATCATCCGAGCAGAACGCGATCTGGGCCCGGTTCGCAGCGGTTGCTGCGGCATAGGTGAGGGCGGGCTCGGCGGTGTGCTCCATCTCCTCGATGAGCGTGTTGGGCATCGAAGGGAAGACGAGCTGGCTGGCGAAACCCAGGTCGTCGAGCGCTTGGGACCGATCGGCGGGATCCCACGCGCCGGGGGCGATGTAGCCCTTGCGCAGCATCACCTCGGCCGCAGCGCCGGCGCGGAACTCCGGGTCGGCCTGGCGGGCCCGGGCCTTCTCGATGTCCGCGAACGCCTGGTCGTTGTCGCCGATGGAGAAGTGGTCGAGCGCGTACCGCGCCACTTCGGCCGAAGCGAACGGCTCCAGCCATTCCGGCGGCTCCATGGTGTGCGCATCCGCGTCGTGAATGATCCTGTCCTCGACATAGGCCATGGCGGTCCCCTTCTCTCCTTGCGGCGCATTCGACGATACTGGCGACTCCCGGCAACGTTCCGAACTCGGATCGGCCCCGACCAGGCGTTCGCAGGCGGTCAGGCTCAGATTGGGTTCGCCGCTTAGGTTGACGTAGGCAGCAGGAACGCTGACATCAGGTCCACCCGAGCGCGGATGCCCTCGGTTGAGACCTCAATGAGTCCCGCATCTTCGAGCCGGTTGAGGTCGCGAGCCAGCGTTCGCGGCCCAGTGCGCGCGTACATCTGCGCCAGTTGCGGCGTCAGACCGCCGATATCTGACCGTGGAACTCTCGCTGCAGGCTCCAATGCCATCACCAGTGTGCGTTGGCGCTCCGACGCCGGGCTCGTCGGGAACCGGGCCATCGTCTGCGCGACGTAGCTCTGCCAAGCAAGACCCAGGTGTTGCGCTCTCACAGCCGCCGAGTGCTCGACGAGTCCGTCCACGAGCCCTTCGATGCCGTATTCGAGGAAGCCCAGGACGTCCCGTTCACGGCTGGCCGCAGCGAGCCGTGCGTAGTACCGGTCACGCGTGAGGTTGAAGTGATTGGCCATCAGATTCGCCGCCGCGAGCGGGACCATCCCCGATCTCGCGAGGATCACGTACTCGAGCAGCCGCGCGGTTCGGCCGTTGCCATCGGCGAACGGGTGGATCCAGGCGATGTACAGGTGCGCGAGGAGAGCGCTCAGCACGGTGCGAGCGAAGACATCGCGGTGCTCGTCGCTCTCGCTGCTGGTGGGTCGGAAGTCGTCGCCGTCGAGCCAGGCAGCCAGCCGTTCGAGCAGATGCCAGCAGTCGCGTGCCCCAGGGCCTACGTAGGGGCCGACGACGACTGAATGCGTGCGGATGGTGCCCGGCGCCGATGCGGCGTCAGGATCGACGCTGTTGAGCACCCATCGATTCAGGTCGCAGATCAGTTCGGCGCTCAAGTGGAAGTCGCCATCTTCCATCACCATGTCGTCGAGTCGTTCGAACGCTTCGAGGACGTTGCGGACCTCACGTTCCTGGTAGGCGCGGGACTGGGGTGCGGTGAACTCCCCGGCGGAAATGCTCTGTACCTGCTCGACGGTCAGGGTGTTGCCCTCGATGGCAACCGTGGCGTGGGCGCCACGGATGAGAGCATGTTGGTGCAGCGCCTCAGCAACTGGCGGGGCGAGGGGCGTTCCCGAGAGTTCGGCGCACCGTGCGTATGCCTCGCCGATTTTCATCCACGAGCGTGCGCCAAGACGGCTGGCGACACTCGCATCGAAGTCGATCCACGGATGGGTGTCGGTGTATTCGCGGGCCTCGTCGCGGCCGGTTACCACGATGCTGCCTGATGTCGGGTGGGCATCAGTGCAGTGTAATGGGCTGTGATTTGCTATCGACCCCTTGTTTTGACCGATTTGCTGTCCAGCAGATTGTCGCTTTGATTGACTGTTGCGGCCGCTCGCGGGGCGGTGCGTGGTCAGTTCTTGTGGAGTTCGGGGTTGATGCCTTCCCAGCGGCTCGGGTCGGCGACTCGCATCTCTATGGCGCCGCTGACGCTGTTGCGGATGAGCAGCATCCCCGAGTGCCCAGAGATGTCGCGGCCCTTCACCACTGAGCCGTCGGGCAGTGTGATCCGGCTGCCTGCGGTGACGTAGAGGCCGGCTTCCACCGTACAGTTGTCGCCCAGCGCGATGCCGATGCCCGAGTTGGCGCCGAGCAGGCAGTGCTCGCCGATCGACACTCGCTCCCTGCCGCCGCCCGACAGCATCCCCATGGTGGAGGCGCTGCCGCCGAGGTCCGAATGCGCCCCGATGACCACGCCCGCCGAGATGCGGCCTTCGACCATGGCAGGGCCGAGCGTGCCGGCGTTGAAGTTGACAAAGCCCTCGTGCATGACCGTGGTGCCGTCTGCCAGGTGGGCGCCGAGCCGCACCCGGTCGGCATCGCCGATGCGGACGCCCTGGGGGATCACGTAGTCGACCATGCGAGGGATCTTGTCGACCGCCGTCACGCTGACAGGGTGGCCGAGCGCCGCAGCCGCTGTGCGCAGATCGTCGACCCGTTCGGGCAGCACCGGCCCCGCACTGGTCCACGCGCAGTTGGTCATCAAGCCGAACATGCCGTCGAGATTGGCGTCGTGAGGTTGGATCTCGCGCCGGCTCAGCAGGTGCAGCCGCAGGTACGCATCAGCCAGGTCCGCCGGCGGAGCATCCAGATCGTCGATCGTGACGGTGACCGACTCGCACATATTCACGCCGAGCTCGACCGCCAGGCACGACCGGGCCGGCGGCGAGTCCTCCGTCGCTCCTTCCGGAAACCAAGCGTCCAGCCGAGTTCCTGTAGCGGCGTCCACATAGCTGTGCCCGACTGCGCTGATGCTGCCCGAGTTGCTCCCCGATGTATTCACCTGCGCATCCTGCCACCGCAGCACTCCAACCCGTCGCCGAAGCGGAGCATCCTCGTTCGCCGGTAGTTTCGGGGCATGAAGACACCTGTGTGCGAGATGCTGGGCTGCGACGTTCCGATCGTTGCATTCACCCATTGCCGGGACGTAGTGGCGGCGGTGACCAAGGCGGGCGGCTTCGGCGTGCTCGGCGCAGCCGGTCACACGCCCGAACAGCTCGACATCGACATGGGATGGATCACCGACGAGGTGGGCGACCGGCCCTTCGGCGTCGACATCATCGTGCCCGCAAAGTACGAGGGCAAATCTGAGGGCGAGCTGTCGGTCAAGGACCTCAAGGCCATGATCCCGCCGGCGCACCGCGACTTCCTCGACGACATGATGGAGCGCTACGACGTGCCGCCGCTGCCGGCCGACGACAAGCCCGGCGCCATCGCCGGCGACGCCGAGCCGCCCATGACCTACGCCCAGGCCGTGCCGCTCATGGACGTGGCGTTCTCGTACCCGATCCGGCTGGCGGTGAATGCGCTCGGCCCGCCGCCGCCCGACATGATCGCCCGGGCCCACGACAACGACGTGCTGGTGGGCGCGCTGGCCGGCAAGAAGGTGCACGCCGAGCGCCACGTCGCCGCAGGCGTCGACATCGTCATCGCCCAGGGCCATGAGGCCGGCGGCCACACCGGCGACATCGCCACGATGGTGCTGGTGCCCGAGGTGGTGGACGCCATTGCACCGGTGCCGGTACTGGCAGCCGGCGGCATCGGCAACGGCCGCCAAGTCGCAGCCTCGCTGGCGCTGGGCGCCCAGGGCGTGTGGTGCGGGTCGGTCTGGCTCACCACCCAAGAGGCCGAGACCCACCCCGTCGTGAAGGAAAAGTTCTTGGCCGCAGGCTCGTCTGACACGCTGCGCTCACGCTCTCGCACGGGCAAGCCGGCCCGCCAGCTGCGCTCGGCATGGACCGACGAGTGGGAGGGTGAGAACTCGCCGGGAACGCTCCCCATGCCGCTGCAGCCGATGCTGATCGGCGCCGCCAGCCGCCGCATCGACCGGGCCGCCATGAACCCGTCCAACACGGGCGCGGTGGAGCTGGCCAACTACTTCGTCGGCCAGGTGGTCGGGCAGCTCAACGAGTCGATCTCGGCCACACGGGTGGTGGAGGAGATGATCAGCGAGTATCTCGACGTCATGGAGCGCTTCGAGCAGCTCAACGCCTGAGTGCGAGCCGCAGCCCAGGCAATCTCACAAGAGGGGGACAGACATGGAGACCATGACCGGACGCGTCGCGGTGGTGACCGGGGCCGCATCGGGGATCGGCAAGGCCCTGGCACTGGGCTTTGCCGGCGAGGGCGCCAACGTGGTGCTCGCCGACATCGAGGAGGAGCCGCTGCGTGCAGCCGAGGCCGAGGTCGCCGGCCACGGTGTCGAGGCGCTGGGCGTCATCACCGATGTGACCAGTGCCGACTCGGTGGGCGCGCTGGCGCAGGCCACCATCGACCGCTTTGGCGCCGTGCACATGGTGTGCAACAACGCCGGCGTCGGCGGGGGAGGGCTGATCCGCAACCAGCAGCTCGTCGACTGGAAGTGGGTGGTGGACGTGTGCCTGTGGGGCGTGATCCATGGGGTCCACCACTTCCTGCCCCACCTCATCGAGGCCGAGGAATCGCACATCATGAGCACCGCCTCGGTGGCAGGGCTCATGTCGGTGCCCGGGCTCGGCCCCTACAACGCCGCCAAGTACGGCGTGGTGGCGATCATGGAGACGCTTCACCTCGAGATGCAGCGCGACCGCAACGCCGACGTGGGCGTGTCAGTGCTGTGCCCCGGCGTGGTGCGCACCAACATCGCCACGGCCCAGCGGAACCGGCCCGAAGAGCTGCGCCGCGAGCGCCGGCCGCGCCCCGAGGGGGAGGCGCCGTCGGAGACCGCCGATGCCCGCCGCCGCAACGCCAACATCGCCGCCGCGCTGGAGCGGGGCATGGATCCTTCCGAGGTCGCGGCCAAGGTGATCGAGGCCATGTACAAGCGACGCTTCTGGGTGCTGTCGCACCCCGAATTGCTGGTCGAGGTCAATCACCGCAACCAGCAGCTCGCCGACCTCGAGAACCCCACGATCTACACGAGCTTCACCGACGGCGAACAGTAGCGCACGCCCTGCGTCGCACACGTGCCCGTACCCGATCTGGGCCGCACTGCGACAGAATCCGCAGCCGGGTTGACTCAGCGGTTGGCGACCAGCATCTGGACGGGGAGCTCGTCGTCGGGCGGCGCCGGACGCAGCGCCCGAATCAGCGCGCGCCCCAGCATCACCACGAAGAGGATGACGACGGCCGTCAGCGCCATGGATGCACCGCCCGCGAGACGGAAGTGGTAGCTCGCCAAGAGCCCCAAGTAGACGGCCACAGCGCCGATCAGCACCGCCGTCGTCATCATCAGCGGCACTCTCCGCACCAGCATCGAGGCAGTCGCTGGCGGCGCGATCAGGAACGCGAACACCAGAAGGCTTCCTACAGCCTGGAATGATCCGACGATGGAGATGGCGAGCAGTGCCATCAGCACGCCCTGCGTGAGCTTGGGCCGCAATCCCGCCATCTCGGCTTGAACTTCGTCGAAGGTCATGACGAAGAATGCGCGGTAGAAGAAGACCGCCGTGCCGATGGACACCACGGCGATCACCACCTGGCGGATGAGGTCAGCAGTGCGGACGCCGGTGATCGAGCCGAACAGGAAACGGTCGATGTCGCCAGCGCCTGCGCCGGCGCCCGACGACATGATGACGACGGCGAGCGCCAGGAACCCGACGAACAGCACGCCCGTCGACGTTTCCTCCGACAGCGGCGAGACGCGCGGAATGGCGCCGATGGCGCCGACCATGACAATTGCTGCCGCGAGTGCGCCGAGGCCGGTGTCGAATCCGAGGATGAACGCGAGTGCGATGCCCGGCAACACGCCATGCGCGAGTGCGTCGCCAAGGAAGCTCATGCCGCGCAGGACGACCCAGGTGCCCACGACCGACGTTGTGGCCATCGCCAGCAGGCCTGCGGCGAGTGCCTTGGTCATGAACGGATTGGTCGTGAACGGCTCGATCCACCACGCAGCGGGATCGGTGAAGATGGTCATGCCCACGCATCTGACTGTTGCGCGACCGCCTGCAACCCGGGGCGCGGCTCAGCCGCACGCCGATCAGCCGTAGGCATTCAGCGCGTCCGAGATCACCCGAGCGTTGTGCAGCAGCAGGCCGATCAGGGTGTCGCCGGTCTCACCGGCCGGTGCCAGGCTGCCCGTCAGCAACGGGACGACTGCCACGTTGCCGGCTGCCGTCGCGAGCGCCTGTGCGTCGTCGTCGGCGCTGGTCGTCTCCGAGAACACCGCCGGCACGCCCTCGTGCTCGATGATCTCTGCCAACTCGGCAAGTTCGGCCGGGTTCGCCTCGGCTGCGGTCGTGTTCGCCGGAATGACGGTGCCGATGACCTCGAAGCCGTAGCGGTCGGCGAAGTAGCCGAGCGAATCGTGGTTGGTGACGAGGATGCGGCGCTCGTCGGGGATGGCCGAGATGATCTCGAGCATTTGCGCATCGGCGTCCACCATTGCCTGCCGGTACGACTCGAGGCAGCCCCGCACCAAGTCGGCATCGGCACCGGCATCGACGAGGGCGTCGGCGAGCGCCGGCAGAGCGTTGGCCACCTTCTGCAGGTCGAACCAGATGTGCGGATCGGCGCCGCCCTCTTCGTGATGGTCGTCTTCGCCTTCGTCCTCGTCGTGCCCGTCGTCTTCGCCTTCGTCGTCGTCGTGCCCGTCGTCTTCGCCTTCGTCGTCGTCGTCGTCGTCGTGGCCGTCGTCTTCGTCTTCGCCGTGACCGTGGCCGTGCGCCGCCGCGATGTCGAACTCGATGGTCTCGATGTGATCGCCGAGCTCGAAAATCGGCGTGCCGGCTTCAGCGACGGCCTCGAGCGTGTCGTGGAGCGATTCTTCGAGTCCGAGCCCGTTGGCGATCACCAGATCCGCGTCATCCATGGTCTCGCGGTCACGCAGCGACGGCTCAAATGTGTGCGGGTCGCCGCCGGGCGGGATGATCGTGGCAATGGACACGCTGTCATCACAGCCGACATTGCCTGCGACATCGGCCCAGATGCCCGTGGTCACCACCACCGAGGGCGCCTCCGAAGCGGAATCTGCGCCAGCCCCTGCATCAGGGTCGGCCTCGTCGGCGCTCGTGCCCGTGCATGCGGCCACAAACAGCACGGCCGCTGCGGGCACGGCCTTCCACCTGCGTCGGTGGAAGAAACGTCGATGGGAAGCGGTTCCGAAGTTCATCGCTCGCTCCTTTGGCAGGGCGCAAGTCTCGCGACTGATATTGGGTATCAGAACCATTATTGCATATCGCGCGTACTTGAGAACTAGGATTGGGCCAGTACAAAGCGAGGCCGCCTGTGTTCCATCTCCGCGATGTGCGCGTCTCGTTCGGCTCATGCCACGTGCTCGAGACCGGTGATCTGCGTCTCGATGCGCCCCAGACCGTCGCGCTGATGGGCGCCAACGGCAGCGGCAAGACGACGCTGCTGCGGGTGCTCAGCGGACTGCAGCCGCCCACCTCCGGCACGATGGAGGTGCAGGACGGCATCAGTGTCGGGTATGTCTGCCAGCATCACCACCCGCACGCCTACATGCCGATGCTGGTGTCCGAAGTGCTGGCGATCGGGCGCTACCGCAAGCGAGGGCTGATCGGCCGCTTGCGCCGCGGCGACAAGGCCTTGATCGGCGCATCCGCTGAGCGGCTCGATGTGGCGCGTCTTCGCAACCGCGCGTTCGGGGAGCTGTCGGGCGGACAGCGCCAGAGAGTCATGGTGGCGATGGTGCTGGCCTCGGAAGCCGACTGCCTGCTGTTGGACGAGCCGATCACGGGCCTCGATCTGCCCAGCCAGTCGACCATTCTTGAAGTGATCGAGTCGGAACGCAGGGCCGGACGCCTCGTGGTGATGTCGACGCATCACCTGCAGGAGGCCCGTCGCTGCGATCGCGTCGTGCTCGTCAAAGGCATGGTGCTGGCCGACGGCACCCCCGACGAGGTGCTGCGCGACGTGAACATGACAGCGGCCTTCGGCGGGAGCGTCGTCGCCGACGCCAGTTCCGGTGAAGAATTCGTCCTTGAGAACCATCATGCGCACGGGGCCGACGATCATCGGCGAGGGCCGCGTGCCGGGGCGAACTCAGGCGCGCATGTCGGACACCACGGCCATCACCATGACCACGACCATGGCAATCACTATGCGGATCACGGTGCCGAAGGCAACGAGCGTGTGCACCTGCACTGATGGCTGCGAAGCGGGGCGCTGCGACATCGCGGCGGCACCGATGCTCACAGGTGCGTCCTGATGGCACCTGGCGCCACAGCTGAAGTCGAGGATGTTCACCGCGAGGCGGCCCGGTGCCTGGCGGCAGTGGGGCACCGCTACACCCGAGGTCGACGCGGCTTGGTCGCCGTGCTTGCATCTGCGAGACGACCGCTCACGCTGCCTGAGATCGTCGCGGCCGCAGCCGATCTGCCGCAGAGCTCGGCCTACAGGCACCTTGCATCGCTGGAGGTGGGCGGTGTTGTCCGCCGGATCAGCGTCGGCGCCGATCGGGCGCGTTTCGAACTGGCCGAGCCGCTGCTGAGCCACCACCATCACCTGATCTGCGTCGCGTGCGGCGATGTCGGCGATGTACACCTCGCCGGCGCCCTCGAGGAAGCGGTCGATGCGGCGCTGGATGCCGCAGCCCGAGAAGTTGGCTTCACTCCTTCCCATCACGTCTTGGACCTGTACGGTCGCTGCTCGAACTGCACCGGAGACTCCTGAGCGGGACCAGGGCGAACTGGGTCCGCAGTGTCCGGTCGGCTGTTAGTATTCTCAGAACGTTCTCAACAAACCTGAGGAGCCTGAGATGTCCGAACATGTGCACAGCGACGCCTGCTACGACCATCCCGAGCACACACACGCAGATCACGCAGATCACTGCAGCGACGAGAGTCACACGCATGCTGATCACGAAGATCACTGCGATATCGCGGAGCACGTCCACACGGAGGAGTGCTGCCAAGCCGCTGCCTAGTGGCTGGCTCAGACGCCGGCTCATCGTCCGGCGCACATTCCGACGGCTGCGAGCACCGGGAGCACACACACGCCGAGGCGTGCGCTCACGTTCACAGCCACGACCACGATGACCATCACGGCGAGCATGGCCGTGATGGTCACGCGCATGCTCACGGGCACGATCACGCTGATGACGGCCATGACCACGGGCATGATCACGACCATGGCCATGACCACCACGATCACGGCCATGACCACGGCCACGGTCATCATCACCACGGCCATGACCACCATGACCATGACCACCATCACCATCACGACCTTCGGGAGGTCTCGCGCCGCAGCCTGAAGTCGGCACTCATCATGACCACCACGTTCATGGTGGTGGAGGTCGTCGGCGGCTTGCTTTCGGGCAGCCTCGCGTTGGTGGCCGATGCGGGCCACATGCTGACCGACAGCGCCGCGATCGGCTTGGCGCTGTTTGCGACATGGATCGCGTCACGCCCCGCGTCTGCCGAGCGGACATACGGCTGGGAGCGAACCGAAGTGCTCGCCGCCGCGGCCAACGCGCTGTCGCTTTGGCTCATCTCGGCCTGGATCGGTTGGGAGGCGTATCACCGGATAGAGCAGGGTCTGCGCGGCGATCCCGCCGACATCGAAGGCGGCTGGGTGCTGCTGGTAGGCGGCATCGGCCTGCTGGTCAACGTGGTGGCGGCGTGGATGCTGCACGGCTCGTCGGGGCACAGCCTGAATGTCGAGGGAGCGCTGCAGCACGTCATTGCCGACATCATGGGCTCGGTCGCAGTGATCATCTCGGCGGTGCTGATCCTGCTGTTCGAGTGGTGGTGGATCGATCCGGTGCTCAGCGTGCTGATCGCCCTGCTGATCCTGGCCAGCTCGTGGAACCTGATGGTGTCGATCTTCGACGTCCTGATCGAGGCGACTCCCGAGGACTTGGACGTGTACGCGTTGAGCGCTGATCTCGAGGATGTCCCCGGCGTGACGATTGTCCACGACATCCACGTGTGGACCGTCACCTCCGGCTACGTGTCCATGACAGCGCACATTCTGATTGATCCCGATCACAGCGGAGAGCGCAGTGAGATGCTCAGCGAGCTCACGCGAATCGTGAAACAGGAATACGGCATCTCCCACGTCACGCTCCAGTTGGAAACCTCGGCGTCAGACTGCAGCGAGAATCACCATTTGGACCACCTCGTCGCCCGCAGGCACGTGCGCAAGCGCCGAAAGCTCCCCACCTTCGGTCATTCGCACTGAGCCGGGCTCAGGAGCGGGCCTGCTCGTCGGTCACGATGGGCGGCTCGGTCGACCAGGGGAAGTTGATCCACAGGTCGGTGCGCTGCCACACCCAGTCGCAGTTGACCGTCGACCACGGCTTCTCGTACAGCACCGCTGTGCGCACGCTGCGCACCCTCGGCAGGCAGAAGTCGTACACCAGCTTGAGCGTGTGGCCGGTGTCGGCCACGTCGTCGGCGATGAGGATGTCGGAGTCGCGGTGGTCGACGAGGTCGGGCGTGGGCGGCAGCATGATCGGCACCTGCAGGCGCTCGTCGACGCCGGTGTAGTACTCGCAGTTCATGACGTAGATGTTCTTGACCGACAGGGCGTAGCCCAGCGAGCCGGCGCAGAACAGCCCGCCCCGTGCGATCGCCAGGATCATCTGGGGCCGGTAGCCGTCGTCGGCGACCATCTGTGCCAGCTCCCGCACGGCAACGCCGTAGCGCTGCCAGTCCATCACCTCGCGTTCCTCAGCGTCCGTTGCCTCGCTCACCCGTCCTCCCAGTACGCCTCAGGTCGGCCTCAGCCTTCCTCGCCCCGAACCTAGGCGCGCGTTACCGTGCGTTCCCGCGATACCTGCACTATTCCGTTTCCTTTAGGGGTACCAACGAGTGTTCGTGGCAGTGCTGTGACCTGCGGTTTTGTCTCATGGCAGGTTGGTCTCGGCACTATTCCCGCACTATTGGAGGCGAAGCTGTCTCGCTAGGTGTTGTCCAGTACCCAGGATGCACCGCGACCGTATCCCTCAACACGAACGAGACCGAGATCACGCAGCCGAACCAGTAACTCCCGCGCTTCAGCGACGTCGATGCCAAGAGCTGCAGCGAGTTCCCCCCGTGCTGTGGGTCCATCTGCCAATGCTGTAAGCGCCGCTGCCTCTGCACCAGTCACTATCAGGCTCATCCCGTCGGAACCCAGCCAATACCCTCGCCTCGGCACGCTGCAGGTGACCGAAGCGCTGGTGGCTCGAAAGACCGGGCGGCCGAGACCGGCCTCGGCACACAGCCTCACCATTCGCAGCGTCCCCGAGCCGAGCTGCTCCACGACGCCCCTCCTGTAGAGGCAACCGAGCATGTTCGGATTCCATGGGAGCGACGAGTGGGGGGCATAGAGATCTGCTGGCGTGAGTCCGAAGCGCAGCTGGCCGGGCGAATGCACTTCGAGTCGGTCCGTGAAGACGTGGACTTGCACGAGCCCGGAGATGGCGTAGTCGCGGTGAGCGAACGCATTTGCGAGCGCTTCGCGTACGACCGCGCGTGGTATCTCCGGCCCAGCTTCGGCCTGCAGGTCGCCGCTGATCCGAACTCGCTGGTGAAGATGCTCTTCGCAGAACGCCATCGCCTTGCGCAAGGATGCGTACACGTTGCCTTCCACGAGAGCATCATCTCGAAGCTCCTCGGCGATTTCCGTGCCGTTGACGGCCACGAGCCGGCAGCCGAGTGCTGGGAAGATGCCGCCGAGGGCTTCGACGCGCCCGAAGAGGGCGATGGCGCCGCGGTT
>JAJDZE010000060.1 GCA_022824805.1 Acidimicrobiia bacterium
ATGGGTGAGCGGCTGATCGTCCGCGGGGCGCGCGAGCACAACCTGCGCAATGTGGATGTGGAGTTGCCCCGCGATCGCATGATCGTGTTCACCGGGCTGTCGGGCAGCGGCAAGTCGTCGCTGGCCTTCGACACCATCTACGCCGAGGGGCAGCGGCGCTACGTCGAGTCGCTGTCGGCCTATGCACGCCAGTTCCTGGGCCAGATGGACAAGCCCGACGTGGACTTCCTGGAAGGGCTGTCGCCGGCCATCTCCATCGACCAGAAGAGCGCCAGCCGCAACCCGCGGTCCACCGTCGGAACGATCACCGAGGTGTACGACTACCTGCGCCTGCTGTACGCCCGCATCGGCATCCAGCACGACCCGCAGACGGGCGAGCTCGTCGAGCGACAGACGGCGCAGCAGATCGTGGACCGGATCATGAAGCTCACCGAAGGCTCGCGCTTCGAGGTGCTGGCGCCGGTGGTGCGCGGCCGCAAGGGCGACTATCACACGCAGCTCGGCGACTTCGCCCGGCAGGGCTACGCCCGTGTGCGTGTCGACGGCGACGTGCTGGAGCTCGGCGGCACCGATGAGATCGAGCGACTGGATCGCTATGTCAACCATGACATCGAGGTCATCGTCGACCGGCTGATCATGCGTGGCGACATCTCCCAGCGCCTTGCCGAATCGGTGGAGGCTGCGCTGGGGCTGGCGGACGGCCACGTGTGGATTCACCAGGTTCCGTCCGACGACGGCGAGGCCGACGAATCGGAGATGCTGACATTCAGCCAGCACCTGTTCTCGCCGAGCAGCGGCCGTTCGTTCGAGGAGCTGGCGCCCCGCAACTTCTCGTTCAACTCCCCGTACGGCGCCTGCCAGACCTGCGATGGCCTCGGCACCCGGTACGAGGTGGATCCAGAGCTGGTGGTGCCGAACACGGAGCTGTCGGTGGCGAATGGTGCGCTCGCCCCGTGGGCGGGAGCGACCGGAAAGTGGTTCACCCGGCTGCTCGAAGCGGTCGGCGAGCAGCAGGGCATCCCGCTCGATGTGCCGTGGGCCGAGCTGGAACCAGGACAGCGAGCGCTGCTGCTCGAGGGCGCGCCTGCCGGCGAGCAGATCACGGTGCGCTACCGCAACCGCTATGGCCGCTCGCGCAGCTATACCACCCGGTACGAGGGCGTCATTCCGTTCCTGCGCCGCCGCCATGCCGACACCGAGAGCGACTGGTCGCGCAATCGCATCGAGGGCTACATGCGCGAGGTGCCGTGCGGGACCTGCCACGGTGCGCGGCTCAACGAGGTGTCGCTGGCCGTGCGTGTCGCCGGGCGGAACATCTTCGAGCTCTGCTCGGCATCCATCGGCGAGGCAGCGAAGATCATCGATGGCCTGGATCTCACCGAGCGGCAGCGCATCATCGCCGCACCGATCATCAAGGAGATCGATGCTCGGTTGAACTTCCTGCTCGACGTCGGCCTTGACTACCTGACGCTGAACCGCTCGGCAGCCACTCTGGCCGGCGGCGAGGCCCAGCGCATCCGGTTGGCGAGCCAGATCGGCAGCGGGCTGGAAGGCGTGCTCTATGTGCTCGACGAGCCGTCAATCGGGCTGCACCAGCGCGACAACCGCCGCCTGATCGACACCCTGCTGCACCTGCGCGATCTCGGCAACTCCGTGCTGGTGGTGGAACACGATCAGGAGACCATCTCGGTTGCGGACTGGGTGGTCGACATCGGCCCAGGCGCCGGAGAGCACGGCGGCGAGATTGTCTACAGCGGGCCGGTGGACGGTTTGGCGGGCGCCCCGGGCTCGGTGACGGGGGAGTACCTCGCCGGCATCCGGGAGATCCCGATGCCGTCGCTGCGCCGGCCCCGAGGCGACGACCGCCTGGTCGTCCGGGGCGCGCGGGAGCACAACCTGCGCAAGATCGACGTCGAGTTCCCCCTGGGCTGCTTCATCTGCGTGACCGGCGTGTCGGGCTCGGGCAAGAGCACGCTGGTGAACGAGATCCTCTACAAGGCGCTGATGCAGCGGATCTACTCGTCCAAGCAGGTGCCCGGCCTGCACACGGCGATCGAAGGCGTCGAAGCGCTCGACAAGGTCATCGACATCGATCAATCGCCGATCGGCCGCACGCCCCGGTCGAATCCGGCTACCTACACCGGCGTCTTCGACCACATCCGCAAGCTCTACGCGGCCACCAACGAGGCGAAGGTGCGGGGCTACCTGCCAGGGCGGTTCAGCTTCAACGTCAAGGGCGGGCGCTGCGAGGCCTGCTCAGGCGACGGCACCATCAAGATCGAGATGCACTTCCTGCCCGATGTGTACGTGCCCTGCGAGGTGTGCAAGGGCGCGCGGTACAACCGCGAGACGCTCGAGATCCGGTTCAAGGGCATGACGATTGCCGACGTGCTGAACATGCCCTGCGAGGACGCCCTGGAGTTCTTCTCGGCTCAGCCGCCCATCCGCCGCCACATGCAGACGCTCGTGGATGTGGGCTTGGGCTATATCCGTCTGGGGCAGCCCGCCACGACGCTGTCCGGCGGCGAGGCGCAGCGGGTGAAGCTCGCCAGCGAGCTGTCGAAACGGTCGACCGGCCACACCATCTACATCCTCGACGAGCCCACCACCGGCTTGCATTTCGAGGACATCCGGCGCCTGCTGGGCGTGCTCGACCGGCTCGTGTCGGGCGGCAACACCGTGGTGGTCATCGAGCACAATCTCGACGTGATCAAGACCGCCGACTGGATCGTCGACATGGGTCCTGAGGGCGGCATCGGCGGCGGCACCGTAGTGGCCGCAGGGACGCCAGAACAGGTGGCGGCGTCGCCCGAGTCCCATACTGGCCGCTACCTGGCGCCACTCGTCGGCTGAGCAATGCCGCGTCTGGCTGCCAGTCAGGTCGCCGGGGTTGGCGCGTCCTCGGTCTGGACTGGCTCGACCGGCTCGACTGGGGCTGCGCGCTCGAGCGGCAGCTCCACGGTGAACTCGGTGTACTCGCCCGGTTCGCTGTCTACCGAGATCTGCCCGCCGTGGCCTCGGACAATGTCGTTCGACATCGCCAAGCCGAGCCCCGTGCCCTCATTGGTGGGCTTGGTGGTGAAGAACGGCTCGAAGATTCGCTGAGCGACGTCCGGCGGGATGCCTGTGCCGTTGTCGCGCACTTTGATCACCGCGGATTCGCCGGTTCGCTGGGTGCTGAGCCAGATCGTCGGGAAATAGTGCGTGTCGTCGCCGCCGCCCACGGCCACCATCTTTCCCGGCTCGCCGCCGAGGTCCCGCCAGCGCTCGTTCGCTGCATAGCCGGCGTTGCTCACCAGGTTGAGGAACACGCGGCCCATGTCCTGGGGGATGACCTCCAGCTCGCCCATATCGGGGTCGAAGTCGCGCTCGATGGTCACGTTGAAGTCGGCATCCTGAGCCCGTGCACTGTGATAGGAGAGCAAGGCGTGCTCGTCGAGCAGTGCGTTGATCTCCACGGGGCGCGCCTCGCCGCCGCCCCGGCCCATCATGAGCATGCTCTCCACGATGCGATTTGCACGGTCGCCGTGCCCGCGGATGCGGGTCAGGTTCTCCTTGAGATCGCCGGTGATCTCGGCGATGTAATCGGCCTGATCGTCGGGCGGATCGGGATCGGCGATCGCTTCGAGCAGTTCCCCGAGCAGTTCGTCGGACGACTCGGCGAAGTTCTTGACGAAGTTCAGCGGGTTGCGGATCTCGTGGGCGACGCCGGCGGTCACCTCGCCGAGGGCCGCCAGCTTCTCGTTCGCCACGATCTGGTCCTGGGCACGGTCCAGGTCGGCGAGCGTCTGGGACAGCTGCTCGTTGCGCTCGCTGAGCTGACCGGCGAGCTCTTCGACCAGATTGAGCCGCTGCACTTCGAGCGCGGCCTTGCGGAAGTGCTCCAGCGCGTCGGCCATCTCGGCTACCTCGTCACGACCGCTGGAGTCGACCGGTGATTCCAGGTCGCCGCCGGCGAGCGCCCGCATGCGGCTTGACAGCAGGCCGACACGACGCAGGATCCGCCGTCCGACGAACAGCCAGCTGAACGCCAGCACGCCCACGATGCCGACGATGCTGATGACGATCAGCAGCACGCGTCCCGTGCTGACGGCCTGCGCCGATGCCGCGGTCGCCGAGTCCACGCTGGTCTGCACCGTGCCGACAAGCGATTCGATCTCGTCCACCAGTCCGATGCCCAGCTCCTGGTTCTGGGCCAGCAGATCGCGCTGGTTCTCCTCGATCTGCAGACTGCGGAACATCACGTCGAAGACGCCGCCATCGTCGAGGCCCAGCGCGACCAGCCGGATCGCCATCGGTCTCAGATCGTCGGCGGTGTCGTTGTCCAGGGCGGCCAGATTGATTTCGATACGGTCCCGGGTCGACTCGAAGCTCTCCCGGAGCGGCTCGACCAGTGCCGATGCCGATGAGCTGAAGGCGCCCGCCAGCAAGGCGTCGGCTTGCGACACGTCGCCTCTGAGCGCCGACCAGCGCCGGTACGTCAGCACCTCGGAATCGGACCTGTGGATGGATGCCGGCGCCGGCGGTGTCCACAGGTGCCGTCGCCCTTGGATCAGGTAGAAGAGCTGGTCGTCGAGCGCGGGAACGATCAGGTTCACCAAATCCCCAACGGCGGCGACCGACTGCTCGCGCAGTATCTGTGCCTGCTGCCGCAGCGCGAAGAGCTCGGGCATCTCGGCCTCGATTGCGGCGATGTTGGCATTGAGCTGGGCGGCATCGCTGCGCATCTGACCCAGCCACATAGAGCCCGTGCCGCGGTTCCACAGCAGTTCGAGCGGTGCCTCGAACTCGCTGCGAGCAGCGGCAATCTCCGCGACGATGTTCTCGTAGTCGTCTGGCGTTGAGGCCGTCAAGCGAAGCCCGGCGGCGACCAGCCGGTTGCTGGCCTCCGCGACGCCCAGCGCGGCGTCGAGTTCGGGAATGGCGCCTTGGGTGACCTGCTGCTCCGCTTCGCCGACGCGGGCGAACGAGATCCATGCAATCAGGCTCGCCGCCAGCGTCAACAGCAGCGGCACGGCAATGCCTGCATACATCTGAGTCGAGATTCGCAGGTGCAGCGCCGGCTTGCGGTGCCCGGGCGCATGAGTGGCGCTGGCAGCTTTTTCGCTTGGAGGAGCTGCATCGGCGGGCGCTGCGGGGGTCATGGGCCGGTGTCCGTGAGCCTGTCAAGCGAAAGGTAGGTGCCGTCGGGTCCGATCTGGGTGACGAAGACTGCGTCAGAGCCTTGGTTGTCGTCGGTGATGCGCTCACCGTCGCCGAACTTCAGCATGAAACCGTCGATGTCGACTTCGTCGGCGCCCAAGATGGCGTTCAAGAAGCACTGGCGCGTCACGGAACTGCCGCACTGTTGTAGGCCCGCGATGGCGAGCCTGCCGGCTAGGTAGCCCTCGAGCGACACGAAGCCGGGGGCGGGCTCGGGATCGACATGCTCGAAGTCGCCGTGCCGGGACGCGAGATGATCCAAGGCAGCGTGGTAGTTCGCGACGACAGGTGTGGTGTTGTCGAACGGGAAGGGCACGACCTGGGTCACGAGCACGCCCTCGCCGATTGCACCGAGCTGGCTCGCGAGCGCATTCGCCCCGACGAATGACAGGGTGATGAAGATCGGGTCGAAGCCGGTGTTGCGTGACCACGAGATCAAGGTGCCGACGGGCTCATATGCGCCGACCATGATCACGGCCTCAGGGTTGCCCGCTTTGAGGTCCAGCAGCGCCGTCTTGATGGCCGTCGTGTTACGCGGGTAGAAGCCGATCGCCACCGGCGCCATGCCGCGCCGCTCGAGTGCGGCCAAGGCGCCGAAATAGCCGGCGCGGCCGAACGAGTCGTCCTGGAAGAGCACAGCGATGCGCTCGATGCCCAAGTCGCCGGTGAGGCGCGCGACCATCTCTTCGGTCTCCTGCGCGTACGAGGCGCGTACATTCACGATGTTGGTCCAGTTGTCATTCCGCAGGAACCCGGCCCCGGTGAACGGCGCCACATAGGGAATGCCTGCGGAGGCCGCGACGGGCGCCGCCGAACGCGACGTCGGCGTTCCCACGGCGCCGATGAGCGCGAACACCTCGTTGCTGTCGATGAATGCTGCCGTGTTGGCTATGGCCGGCTCGGGTTCGTACCTGTCGTCGAGCGACCTCAACTCGAGCCGCCTGCCGTTCACGCCTCCGCTCCGGTTTGCCTCCTCGAACGCAGCGAGAATCCCCAAGCGCATGCCGACACCGAGTTCCGCATTGGGGCCGCTCAGTGCAGCCGATTGCCCGAACACCACCCGGTCCGGGTAGACGCCGGTCTCGTCGCTGGAAGTGTCCGGAACGGTGGGGCGGACCGGCGCCGCGATCGTGCCGGCGGGACCGTCGTGGCCGGAATCGTCGGCTTGGCCGCTGCAGGCGCCAAGCAGCGCCGAGGCGCCGAGAGCGAGCGCTGCTGCCGCGACGCCTGCACGCCGCTGCGATGACAGGCGCAGGCGCATCGGCGTGCTGTCAGACGCCAGACCGCGCCACCAGCGTCAGGTGGTTCTTGCCGTCGGCGTGCTTGTATTGGAGATCTTCGGCCATCGTGCGCACGAGGTGCAGCCCCAATCCGCCGATCGATCGCTCCTGGAGCGGCAGATTGGTATCGGGAGACGGCTCGTCATTGAGGGGATCGAATGCCGCGCCGTCGTCGACGAGGGTGATGGTGACCGCATTCTCGCCGCTCTCCAGCGTTATCTCAATGTCGCAGAGCCCGCTGGTACGCCCGTGCGTCAGCGTGTTCAGGATGAGCTCCTCGAGGATGAGGTTGGATCTCAGCACCAAGTCGGGTGCCCAGTCGTCGAGCTCGGCCATCTCCTCGACGAAGGCCACGATGCGCGGCAGCGCCTCGGCTGCAGCAGCGCCGGGCACTGGTGTGATGATCAGCGAACGTCGCATGAGTGGTGCTCCGTAGTGGGGGCGCCCCGCAGCGCCGCAGCGGCGCCCGGGGGCAGGCCTGTCAGGACATCGGCGCTGTGGGGGGCCGGCATCACGGTGTGGCGCTCCGGTGCAGGGCTAGGCATGTGATGTCGTCTGAAGCCGGTGCTTCGCCGGCGAACTCGGCCACGGCATCGAAGACGGCGGTCACCGCTTCGTCGGCGCTCTTCGGCGGGTTTCCCGCGAAGAGCTGCAGGAGCCGGGCAGTTCCGTACTCTTCGTGCTCCACGTTCATGGCCTCGCTGACGCCGTCGGTGTACAGGATGAGCGTTTCGCCCGGGCCGAGTGTGACGGTGTGTTCCTTCAGGTTCATCACAAAGACGTTCTCGGGCGCTATGCCCAAGGCGATGCCGCCCATTGCCGGCAAGCGCTCTGCGCTTCCGTCGGCGCGGACGACGACCGGCGGATCGTGACCTGCGCTCGAGTACGTCACTTGGCCGCCGTGAGGGTCGTAGACCGCCATGATGACGGTGACGAACATGAGCGTCGGATTGTCGGCCTGGAGTACCCGGTTCGCTTCGACGAGGGCTTCGCGAGGCGAACCGGTGCCGATGGCAGCGCCCTTGAGGGCAGTCCGGCTCGACATCATGAACAGTGCTGCGGGGATGCCCTTGTCGGACACGTCGGCAACGGTCGCGAACATCCGGTCGTCCGGAGCGCTGACGTAGTCGTAGAAGTCGCCGCCGACGTTTCTGGCCGCCACCATGTTGGCACTGATCTCGTACTTCGCTGTCGCCGGGAAGTCGGACGGCAGGATCGACTGCTGCACGTTGGTGGCGATGTCGAGCTCATTCTGGAGCGTGACCAGCTTGTCGCGCGATGCCGTGGCTTCCCGCCACTGCCGGAGATGCTCCACTGTGCGCTCGATCGTGATCTGCAGGTCGTCGAAGTCGACCGGTTTGGTGACGAAGTCGAATGCGCCCCGGTTCATGGCTGTGCGGATGTTGCCCATGTCGCCGTAGGCGGAGATGATCACCGCCCGCAAGTCCTGATTGAGCGAGCCGAGCTGCGACAGCAGCGTCAGCCCGTCCATCTGGGGCATGTTGATGTCGGACAGCACCAAGTCGATGCTGTCGTCGGCTCGCAGCTTCTCGAGCGCCTCCAAGCCATTGCCGGCGAACTCGAATTCGTACTTGCCGCTGCGGATGTGTCTCCGCATCCGTTGCAGGACGAGCGGCTCGAGATCGGGCTCGTCGTCGACGACGAGGATGCGCCAAGGCTGGGACATGGGTGCGGCTACGCCAGCTGTGCCTTCGCCTCGTCGAGCGTTCCGAACACCGTGATGATCTGATTGAAGCCGCTGATGCGGAACACTTCGTCGACCGAGGCTGCGAGCGAGCAGACGGCGAATGGCGTCGAATTGCCGCTCAGGTGCTGAGCGAGCAGCAGCAGGACACGCAGACCGGCGCTGCTGATGTAGTCGATGCCGCCCATGTCGAGGATGACGCGGTTGTCATCGCCCGAAAGAGCAGCCATCAGCGACTCGTGAAAGTCGGCGGAGTTCGATCCGTCCACCCGGCCTGCGGGTCTGATCACGTTCGTGCCTGCGTCCCGCTCCTGTGCGAGTTCCATATTGTGCAGCCTCCTGCGCAGCTACGAGATGCGGAAGTGCCGCATCTCGCCCGTCCTCAGGCATGCCCGATCCGACACGCCAAAGTTCAGGCTCTACGTCGGCGAAACCTACTACACGCCTTCGCGGTATCCACCAACCCTTGTCTCGGTCATAGCCTGCGAGCGTGGGTCTGCGCCCTGAGGGGGGATCAGTACCGGATACTCCGGGCAGCTACCAGTTCCTGGACGCGGACGGCCGGATCATCTACGTGGGCAAGGCGAAGAGCCTTCGATCCCGCCTGAACAGCTACTTCGGCGATCCCGCCGGTCTGCCCCTTCGTACCGCGCAGATGGTCGCCTCGGCCGCATCCGTCGAGTGGATCGAGGTGTCGACCGAGGTCGAGGCGCTCATGCTCGAGTACAGCCTCATCCAGCGGCACCAGCCGCGATTCAACGTGCGGCTGCGCGACGACAAGTCGTACCCGTTCCTGGCGGTGACCCTGCTCGACGAATGGCCGCGCGCCATGGTCATGCGCGGTCGGCGCAAGCGCGGCAACCGGTACTTCGGGCCCTACGGGCACGCCTACGCCATCCGCGAGACGCTCGACCTGCTGCTGCGCACGTTCCCGATCCGCACGTGCAGCGACAACAAGCTGGCCACTCACCAGCGGCTCGGCCGGCCGTGCCTGCTGTACCACATCGAGCAGTGCGCAGGCCCGTGCGTGGGAGAGATCGGGCGCGACGAGTACGACCGGCTCGTCAGGGAACTGGTGCGCTTCCTTGAAGGCGATACCGACGCGATCGTCAACGATCTCACCCAGCGCATGGCCGATGCGTCGACCGAGCTCGAGTTCGAGCTGGCGGCCCGGCTGCGGGATCGGCTCGCCAGCGTCCGGCGTGCAATAGAGAAGCAGCAGCTCGCCGGGACTCGCAGCGAAGACTTCGACGTGATCGGCATCAGCGACGACGAGTTGGAAGCGGCCGTCCAGCTGTTCTTCGTGCGCAAGGGACGCGTGATGGGCCAGCGAGGGTTCGTCGTGGACAAGGTGGAGGCACTCGACGGCCCGCAGCTCGTCTCCCGCGTGCTCTCGGGGCTGTATCACGAGGAGAACCCGCTGGGCTGGCCCAAGCTCGTGCTCGTTCCGGAGCTGCCGTCGGACACAGCGCTGTACGAGCAATGGCTGAGCCGCCAGCGTGGTTCGCGGGTGACGCTGCGCATCCCTCAGCGGGGCGACAAGCGCGCGCTGATGGACACGGCACGGCACAACGCACGCGAATCGCTCGCACGGCACCGGATGCGTCGCGGCAGCGACCACAACAGCCGGGCTCGGGCGCTGAACGAGCTGGCCGAGCACTTGGAGCTGCCGCGGCCGCCGCTGCGCATCGAGTGCTACGACATGAGTCACCTGCAGGGAACCAACTACGTCGGCTCGATGGTGGTGCTCGAAGACGGCTTGCCTCGCCGCAGCGAGTACCGGCACTTCCGGCTTCGCAACGTCGATGGCAACGACGACTACGCGGCCATGGACGAGGTGCTGCGCAGGCGGCTGCGGAACTACCTGGCCGAGCGTGACCTGCCTGCATCCGAGCAGGGTCGCTTCGCCTACCCGCCCCAGCTCCTGGTGGTGGACGGCGGCAAGGGGCAGCTCGGGGTGGCGGCCGCGGTGCTTGACGAGCTGGGGCTCCGCGAGCAGATCCCGGTGTGCGCCCTCGCCAAGCAGTTCGAGGAGGTGTTCGTGCCGGACCGCTCAGAGGCGGTGCGCATTCCTCGCCAGTCCGAAGCGCTGTACCTGCTGCAGCGGGTGCGAGACGAGAGCCACCGCTTCGCCGTGTCGTATCACCGCAGGCTGCGCAGCAAGGCCATGAAGCGGGGGGTGCTCGACGGCATCGCCGGGCTGGGGGATAGGCGGCGAGCGCGGCTTGTGCGCGAGCTCGGCAGCGTCGGCGCCGTCAAGTCGGCCTCGCTCGACGACTTGCGGGCGCTGAGCTGGCTGCCCGACGCGGTGGCAGAGAACGTGTACGCCGCAACGCACCCGAGCTAGCCCTGATTGTTCATGAGGGCGTGGGTGGGGGGTGCTCGGGCTGTTTTTGGTGTCGGTTTGTGGGTTGGCGGGGGTGGTGGGGTGCTGGCGGCTGGGGTGTTGGGTGCTGGCGGGCTGGTCGGGGCGAGCGCAGCGAACGGCGCGCGTGTGGGGTGGGGCCGTCGCTGGGGACGGCGGTGGTGTGTTGGGGCTGTCGGGGTTCAGCGGGGGTGCTGGGCGGCGAGGAGCGCTTGGGCGCCGGGGAGCCTTGCTGGGATGCGTATGTGGGTGCGGCGGGCGTGGCGGCACACGACGCCGGGGAGGTGCCACAGTTGCCAGCGGAGCCGTTTGGGTGCGGCTTTGGCGAGAGCGCCGCTGAGCTGGTGGGTCTGGAACCAGGTCACGAGCGCGAGCGAGATGAGGCACATCGCGGTCCAGGCGCGGTTGGCGTTCCACGCGGTGAACGGCATCCGTGCCAGTCCGGAGTCGGTGAGGCGTTCGATGCTGTTCTCGACGCGGGCGTGGCGGCGCATGAGCGTGTCGACATGGGCGGGGCTGCCCTTGGCGTCGGTGAGGAATCCCCAGTAGCGCCAGTTCTCTGAGGGGAACAGGCTGCGCCGGGCGCCGGGATGGCGCGGCTCGCGTCGCACGATCAGCCGGGTCCCCTCAGGCCAGCCCGACAGGTCCACCAGCGCGGTGAGCTCGGCGACCTGGGCGCGGCAGGGCTTGCGGGCGTGCTTGGGGTTCGGAATCGCTCGGGTCCACACGTCCTCGTCGAAGCGGGCAGCGGCTATCGCTGCGTCTATCCCGTCGGTGGCCCGCGCGCTCACGGCGAAGCCGACGTTTCGGTTCCTGCACCCCACAGCGATGCGAGCCGAGCAGCCCGCCGCGTCGATGCGCACCAGCAGCCGGCGGCGCACCAGGCCCTTGGGGTCGCCGAGCCGATGGCCCGCAGCGTCGCGGGCAGGCAGCACGCCGATCGCGCCGTCGAGCACGCTCAGGTGATCGCCGATGCTGTTCGCCGCGGCGTTGCCCGGGCGCAGCATCCCCCACAGCGGCTCCCCGTCTGTGGTGGAGCACACCATCGGATGGAACCCATAGCCGCCCTTGAAATGCGCCGCCGCGCCTTCCTTGTTCTCCGAATGGACCTCCACCAGCGTGGAGTCGATGTCCACCACCAGCGGCCCCGACACCGGCATCCGGGGCCACACCCGCTCGCGCACAGCCGCCGCCGCCTGCCACAGCCCGGCAAGCTGAGCGTCGCCGACACCGTTGAGGACCCGCCACAGCGTCGAGTCCGACCCCACCGTCCCGAACAGCTCCGGCTCGCCGCGCAGATGCTCGATGTCGCTGCACGCCTCACCCCCGCCCGCCAGCGCCAGGCACAAATGCGTCAACAGCACCCCCCGGTCATGGACCGGCGCCCGCTCGCCCGCCGGCGGCAGCGCCCCCGCCAGCTCCCCCGCCAGCCCCACCCGGTCCGCGAAACCGCCCAACACGAACAGCCCCGCACCCGACACCACCCGGTCCCCGCCCCATGCCAGCACCGCATCGGACACGCTTCTAAGCTTCACCACGGAGATGCCTTTCCGATCTGCACGACGTGTGCATCCACAACACACATCGTCGCAGGTCAGAAAGGCTTTTCCGCGGACGCGAAAACCCCGCCACCCCAATTCTCATGAATAATCAGGGCTAGACGTCGCGTCGCCTGCTGCGCCCGCTGCGGAGGCGGCAGGACCCACGGCGACCAGCGATCCGGCAGGTCGCAACGTCGCCGATTCTCCTGCCGCCTCCTCCGCTAGGGCGTCTGTCTCAATGGCGGGAATTCTCAGAGATCGCGCCCCGTACGCTCGGTTGCGTGCCTGGGGGGCCGGAGTTCGTGATCGTGGCTGGCTCGTCGGGCGCGGGGCGGTCTACTGCTGCGAATGCTCTGGAAGATCTGGGCTGGTTTGTCATCGACAACTTGCCGCCGCACCTCATCGGCGACGTGGTGGACATGGTGGCTCGGCCCGGTGCGCGGCTGCGGCGTGTGGCCTTGGTGGCGGGCACCCGGGAGTACCGGGAGGACTTGGTGACGGCGATCTCGCAGCTGCGTGAGCGCAATGCGCCGGTACGCGTCGTGTATCTGGATGCGCCGACAGAGGTGCTGGTGCGGCGTTACGACGACACTCGACGACGGCACCCGCTGCACACCGGCGATGTGCCGGCCGTGGTCGAGGCGGGAGCTGGCGCTGCGGCGCTGTCGAATGCCGAACCGGTGGCGGAGTCGGTCATCGATGCCATCGAACTGGAGCGCGAGCTGCTGGCCGACGTTCGCGACACGGCCGACGTCGTCATCGACACGGGCGATCTGAATGTCCATGAGCTGCGAGATCGAGTGCACGACGAGTTCGGGACAACCGGCGATGAACTCCAGATGCGGACCGCAGTCATGTCATTCGGGTACAAGCACGGCGTGCCGCGTGAGGCCGACCTGGTGTTCGACTGCCGCTTCCTCCCCAACCCGCATTGGGTGCCTGAGCTGCGGCCGTTCACCGGTCTGCATCCCGGAGTGAGCGAATGGGTTCTCGGACAGCCGGCGACCAGCACGTTCCTTGAGCACTTGATGCCGTTGCTCGAATCGCTGCTGCCCTCCTACCGCGCCGAGGGCAAGTCGTACCTGACGATTGCATTGGGTTGCACCGGCGGGCGTCACCGCAGCGTGGCGATTGCCGAGGAAGTGACGCGGTTGCTCGCCGAGGCGGGCCACGATCTGCACAGCCGCCACCGCGACATCGCCCGCTGAGAGATGTCAGGGGCGGGTGGACTTCCCACCGTGAACCGACGGCTCCTCGCACCACTGCCGCCGCAGCAACCCGAGCGCGTCGATCACGCTGTCGGGCAGCCCGAGAATCTCCACGAGCACGGCATAGTCGAGGTCTTGCCGGTCACGGTCGCGGTAGGCCTCGTTGGCCGGCAGCATCGGACGGCGAGCGACCTCGTCGGCCAGCGTCCGCCAGCGCGACATCTGCTCAGCGGTCAGCAGCCGCGGGTCGATCACCGGGACCTTGCCGAGCGTGGTGACCGTCAGGCTCGCACGTCCCTGCTGCTGGCGCGTCGAGACCGACCAGCGCGCGACGAGCCCCAGCGTCGTATTCAGCCACAGAGCGATCACTGCTTCCCATGCCAAGTCAGTCACTGCGAACGACGGCCATGCGCGGCCTCCGATCGCCTTGCCGGGAGTCAGGCACGCGCCGAGCGGCTGCGAGTTGACCTGGAAGTCACAGTTGAGATGCAGCCGGGTGGCTGATTTCCAGATCTTCACAGCTGCGTCTCTCATGCCCGCTCGTTGCAGACCAGTGTGGTCGGGAGCGACTTCGATGGCCGATTCGCGACCGCTCGATGCTTCATGCGCCCACAGGATCGGATACGAAGGCGACTGCTGCGGGTCGATCGGCCCGAGGTCGAATGGCCCCCGGTACTGGCCGGTCGCCGGATGCGCGCCGTTGATGTCGCGATGGACAGGCCCGGGCACGCCCAGATCGGAGAGCGGGCATGTCGGCAAGGGCAGGGTGGCGTGACGCGGCAGCGCCAGTTCGCCTGCGCCGAGCGATGTGGCACACATCGCGAGATCGGGCGACACGACAGCGAGAAGCATTGGACCGTCGTGATGCCCCGGCTGGGAGTGACCGATGATGTCATCGCCGATGCCGAGGTAGCCAGGCTCGTCCGCCGGTGCATCAGCGATGGCCTGAGCACTCCACAGCGCCTCTGTCACCGAGGAAGGGCGCTCCCGCAGCGTCAGCCATCGGGACGTTGCCGATTGGCTGCGGTCGCGTGCGGGTGCCTTCCGGGCCACGACCAGCACCTCAGCCATGCCGGTGTCGGCCGAGAAAGCGCGGTCGGTGCTGCCGTGAGTGGCGAGGCCGATCCAGGTCACGTCGTCGCAGTAGTTCTCCAGGAGTCGGCGCGCTCCTTCCCAGCTGTTGCCGGTGACTGCCACAAAGGGCAGCACGAACGCCATCACACCGCTCGGCTTGGTCTTCGCATAGGCCAGATCGATGAAGTTCGAGGCGAGACCGGCATTGCCGTGCCCGGCCCGGGGGTTCCCGACCGAGCGCATGAGCTGCCTCAGCCTGTCGCTCATCTCCTGCTGGTCGGCAGGGTCGCTGCCGAAGCCGGCGAACGACGGCACCGGCACGCCGGCGGCCTGGGCTGTTTCGTGGTTCGTCGGCCGTGTGAACGGCGGGTTCATTATGCAGAGGTCGAGCGAGCTGTCGTCGAGCTGCATCTGCGGCACGTCGTAGCTGTCGGTGCCTGAGACGCGCTCGACCGGGCGCACCATCAGCGAACTCGCATGGCCCTTCTCGCCCAGCAGGTCGAGCGAGCCCACGGCGATCGGGCCGCGGCTCGATGCGCTCCCGCCGCCCTGACCTTCCCGGCGTCCGTAGTCGACCAAGTGCACCCCGCTGTGGCCGAAGCTCAGCTGCGGATGTGCAGATGCGAGCATGGTGGCGGTGAGGTGCGCGGCCGCCGGCATCACGTCGGCGCCGATGAGGACGTGCTCGATCATCGTGGGGTGCAGATCGGCGTCGTCAAGCCCGGCCCGTCGCATGCGGGCTCGGACCCGCTGGTAGGCCGCGGACAGCAGCACGCCGGTTCCGCAGGCGAAGTCGGCGATCCTCAAGCCGGCGACCGCGTCAGCATTTCCCCAGTCGACGTCGTCGTCAAGGTGCCGCAACGCCAGTTCGGCGAGCAGTGCGGCTGCGGAGGGCAGCGTGTAGAAGGTGGCGAGGAACTTGCGGTCGACGATCATGCGGCCGAACATCTGACCGGTCATGTCCTGCACTTGGCTTGCGCCGGCATCCTTCAGGCTGAGCGCCGCCTGTGACAGGGCTCGGGCGAGCAACGAGCCCGAGTCGCTGGGAATCGTCATCATCAATCGGCGCGCGATGTCGAAGATGGGCAGGTAGTTGATCTGCAGGATCGCCAGCCAGGCGTCCCAGACGTGATCGATGCGGAACCGGTGCTCGTCGGTTGCCGTTGCCCGGAGGTCGGCGATGCTTGGCGTGTCGTGGTGAGCGGCAATGATCTCTTGGAAGAGGAATGCGTTGGCGATGATCGACGATGCCATCCGCCAGGTCTGATGCTCGGTGGCGTCATCGGGTGCCTGCTGCAGCACCGCGGCCACTTTCTGTTTGGCGATCGGCGTATCCGAGCTCAGGATCCCGACACCGGTCGCTACCGCGTTCTCGAGGATCGCGGCCGCCTCGTCGAGTCGCCGTGGCGAGAATGCCAGCGATTCGAGGGTGTCGGCGAGCATCCGCAGCCCGCCGCGCATCCAGCCTTCGGCGGGCAGGCGCACCGGCTGGGAGTCTTCCCGCAGCACAGCCCAGCGGAGATCGTCGGCTGCGCTCAGACGCGGGTGTAGCGCCGCCGACGGCACCTCTCGAAGGCGGCGTGGCACCACTACCGCCACGACGGTCTCGACGGTGTGGGATGAGCCTGCGATCTGCGCGCCGAGCCGGCTTGCCGCCTCGAATTCCACCTTGGCGGCCGGTTCGAACTCTGTCTCGATCAGCAGGGGCGCGGCACGCGGCACTTCGATGGTGATGTCCGGACGCCGACCTGCGTGCCCGACGATGAGACCGGTCCGCTCTGCCTCCACCTCCCAGCGCGGATGCATACGGCGCAGCGCGTTGGCGAGTTCGACGTTGAACGCAGGTTCTGTGCGGTTCAAGACATGCCTCGATTCCGTTCGCAGGCGGCCGACAGCTGCAAACGGGGCCCTTGGTTGCGGCAGCAGTCGGTTCGGAATCGGCCCTGCGCGTAGAGCGCCGGACACGGGCACCGAGTCCTGCTGTTCTGCGCTTCATGCAGTGTCTGCCCGAGGATGGTAGAGCAGGCGCAGCCGCAGAGTCCCGATGCTTTTTTGGGCGCTTCGTCTTTTGTTGGGGTGCGGGGGGTCGGGGGTCCGCGTTGATGGGTCGAGGCCCTGCTGGGATCGGTGTTCGTGATGACGCCGAACCCGGAGGGCCTCGATGGCGAGAGATGTTATGTCGGTGCGGTTGGGGTTGCCGCAGATCAGGGTGGTGGGTGTGGTGGTCGACGCGCCCGAGCGGCTGGTGGTGCGGGTCGCGTCGACGGTGCGGCGTCCGAAGTGCCCTCATTGCGGGATGCCGAGCAGCCGCAGGCACGACCGCCGCGACAACAAGGTGCGCGACCTCGAGGTGTCGGGCCGGCCGGTGACGCTTGTCTGGGAGCGGCGCCGGATGGTGTGCGATCCGTGCGGCGGCCGTCGGTTCTGCGAGGACCACCCGGCGTTCGAGGGCCGTCACACGGCGAGGCTGGCGCGTCGCGTGGTCGCCGACGCCCAAGCGATGACGGTGAACGCAGCGGCCTGCGGGCATCGGCTGGGCTGGGATGCGGTCAACTCGCTGGTGGTCGCCTGGGCGGGGCTGGTCGCCCGGCATCGCCGGCGGCGAAGATGCCGGGTGCTGCTGGTCGATGAGACCTCGATCCGCAAACGGCACCGCTACGTGACGGTGCTGGTGAACGGCGACACCGGCGAGGTGCTCGCCATGGTGCCCCACCCCAACGCCCAGGCGCTGTCAGGGTTCTTGGCCTCCCAAGGCCACAAATGGTGCAAAGGCGTCAAGGTCGTCGTGTCCGACGGCTCGGCGGCGTACAAGACGGCCATCGAGCAGCGGCTCGGCCACGCCCGCCACGTGCTGGACCGCTTCCACGTGATCAGATGGTTCGCAGCCGGGCTGACCGCGGTGCGCCGAGACGTCCAGCGCCGCCCCGAAGGCGAAAAGCCCCGCTTCGATCCCGAAGTGTTCCGAGCGCGGTTCTTGCTGATGCGCAGACCCGACACGCTCGACGACGCCGAGCGGGCACGCCTCGACAGCCTGTTCGCCGCGCACCCCCGCCTCAAAGCAGCATGGGACGCGCTCGGCGAGCTGCACGGCCTGTACCTCGCCAAAGACCGCAAAGGCGCCCTGGCCGCGCTCGACCGGTTCGCCGACATCTACCGCACCGGGCTGATACCTGAGTTCAGCGACGTCGTCGACACCTTCCTCGCATGGCACGAACAGATCCTCGGCTGGCACCGCGCCGGACGGCCCAGCAACGGCCGCATCGACCGCACCAACAACCTGCTCCAAGTCCTTCGCCGCAAAGCCCACGGCTTCACCAACTACACGAACTTCGAAGCCCGCGGCATCCTCCTAACATGACCCCCGAACACCGAGCCCAGCAGCCCCATCCCAAAAAAGGACGAAGGCTTGAATGTTGTGGCTCCGGAATCCGCCGTTGATGCCTAACTCGCTACTTCGACGAGGCGAAGCCCCTGTGACTGGAAGTGGTCGCGGAGGTTGGCGAGGTACGTCTCGTCTGGTTCAAAGTCCACCACAGATGCAAGCTCTCGCCCCGCGCTCGACAGCGCAACGCCGGACTGCCGGAGTTCCCCCTGGATTGTGTCGCCGCTGTCTTGAATGAGAACCCAGCGGCGACACGCATGGTCAATTCGAAACGGTCCTGCGGTCGCCGCACTGGGCCCAGCGACCGCAGCGCGATAGTCGTGCCAAGAGTTGTATTCAGAGATGATGAGGCCATACTCGTTGAGCACGTTGAGCGTCCCGAAGCCCAGTCCGTAGCTCTGCAACGCGTTGCTGGCAGCATTCCCTTGTGTGACGATTATGCGCTGGTCGATGACGAGCCGGTGGTGTCGCGCGTCAAAACCCAAGCCAACGACCTCATCGGACAGGCGTACGCCCGCGGCCGCTACGACGAGCGATGAGGACAAGGCACAGAGCTTTTTGAACACGGTGGCGATTCGGCGGTCGAGATTGCGCAGGATCTCCAGCGTTCGAATGGAGGTGCTGCCGGCCTGACGCACCTCCCCAGCCAGTACCCGCGCCCATAGTTGCTGCATTTCGGCGGACGAGACGTCTTGGACCCCGCTGAAGAACCGTGCTGCCCAGTCGAGATCGGGATCAGGGTCATCTCCAGAGACGGTCTCGTCGCCTAGTTCCACGGCGGCAGCCTCGGCGACAGCCTGAATGTTGCGAATGCGCTTGTCCTGCTGAAACTGCCAAGCGCGCCCGACAGGGTCCATTGGACCAGTGCCGGCAGCGTCGAGATGCCGTGGCGCATTGAAGAGCTGGCGAGCTTCCAGTTGCGCCTGCGAGATTGTTTGCACTTGGTGTGCTTCTGACGCCGCGAGAATGCGCTGAGCGTCAGCTTGGCCCTGAGCCTCAATCACGGCCGCCTTCGCCCGACGGCGTGCGGCCCACGGGGCGAGCAGCGGTCCGGCGATTCCGCCGATACCAGCAGCAACGTAGTCGATCAGCTTCGAAACCGCCGGAAGCTCTAGCACTACCGCAACCTCCCTGTGCTGCTGGACTCTACGGGCGGATCACTCCCCTTGGGGGAATGACGTGATCAAGGCTGAAGCGTCCCGGGGCAATTCGTCGATCGTGGTGGCTTGGAGCAATCTGGCGCTTCGCGTTTGCGCGTGGAGTAGGCCGGTGAGGGTCACGGTCTGATTGGGAGGGATCCCCCAGAATCGGAGGTGTTCATAGCCCCGAGTTCTGGAGGATCCCTGTGAGGCTTGACGCTATTCGCGCGTTGCATGTTGTTGT